>WHSL01000375.1 GCA_009380095.1 Streptosporangiales bacterium
CTCGGCGCGGGCCGCGGCCAGCGCCTCCTCCGCCGTGACGCGGCTCCGCGCGGCCGTGGCGGCGCGGACGCACTGGTCCCGGGTGTGCCGGGCGAGGCTCGCCCGGACCAGCGGGATCGACGCCGCGCCCATGGACAGTGAGGTGACGCCGAGCCCGACGAGCACGCACGCCATCACCGGATCGCCGCCGGCCTCGCCGCACACCCCGCAGTCCACGCTGTGCGCGGCCGCGCCCTCGGCCGTCGCCGCGATCAGGTCGAGCACGGCGGGCTGCCACGGGCTCTGCAGCCGGGCCAGCGCGCCGACCTGCCGGTCGGCGGCGCAGACGTACTGGGTGAGGTCGTTGGTGCCGATGCTGAAGAAGTCCGAAGCCGAGGCGAGGTCGCCCGCGCGCAGCGCGGCGGCCGGCACCTCGACCATGATTCCCGCGGAGTCCAGCCCGGCCTCGCGGGCCGCCGCGACGAACATCCGGGTGTCCGCCAGGTCGGTGACCATCGGCGCCATCACCTGCAGCCGCGCCGAGGTCTCCCGGCCCGCCGTCGCCAGCGCGGCGAGCTGCTCCTGCAGCACCTCCGGGTGGGCGCGCGCCATCCGCAGCCCGCGCTCGCCGAGCGCCGGGTTGGGCTCCTCGCCGGCCGGCGGCAGGAACCCCAGCGGCTTGTCGGCGCCCGCGTCGAGGGTCCGTACGACCACCTTGCCGGTGGGGAAGGCGTCCAGCACCTCGCGGTACGCGTCCTGCTGCTCCTTGGCGGTGGGCGGGTCGGCCCGGTCCAGGAACAGGAACTCGGTGCGGTACAGCCCGACGCCCTCGGCGCCGTGCTCCAGCGCGGCCGGCACGTCCCGCGGCCCGCCGATGTTGGCGAGCAGCGGCACGGGGTGGCCGTCCGCGGTACGGCCCGGCCCGCTCGCACCGGCCGCCGCCGCGGCCCGCGCGGCCGCCGCGCCCCTGGCCCGGCGCACCGCGTCCTCGGACGGATCCGTCACCACGACCCCGGCCGCCCCGTCCACCAGCACCCGGGTGCCGGGGGCGAGCCCGGTGGCGCCCGGGCAGGCCACCACGGCCGGCACGCCCATGGACCTGGCGAGGATCGCGGTGTGGCTGGTGGGCCCGCCCTCCTCGGTGACGAACGCGAGCACCTGAGCGGGATCGAGCAGCGCGGTGTCGGCGGGCGCCAGGTCCCGCGCGACGAGCACGAACGGCTCGGGGGAGGTGGGGATGCCGGGCATCGGCAGGCCCTCGATGCGGGCCACCGTACGGTCCCGGATGTCGTCCAGGTCGGCGACCCGGGCCGCCATGTACTCCCCGGCCGAGGCGAGCAGCTCCCGGTACGCGCCGAACGCGTCGTACACGGCGCGGGCGGGGGCGGTGCCCTCGCCGATCCGGCGCCGTACGTCGTCGGCGAGGCCCGGGTCCGCGGCCATCAGCGCCTGGGCGGACAGCACGCCGGCCGCCTCGCCGCCGGCCTGCCGGCCGCGTGCCTCAAGGTCGTCGGCGACGGCCTTCAGCGCGCCGAGGGCGACGGCCACGGCGCTTTCCATGTCGCCGTCGTGCCGGGCGCCGACGGGAGGCTCGGGCACCTTCCCCGCCGGCTGGAGCACGGGACCCACCCCCACACCGGGGGAGACGCCCGTGCCCCGCAGCTCAGGCACTGCTCGGCTCCTTGTTGCCGGCGATCTCGGCCAGCTCGTCGAGGACGGCGTCGGCGCCCTCTCCGTCGGCGGCGATCACGACGTCGTCGCCGTGCCGCACGTCGAGCCCCATGACCGCGAGGATGCTCTTGGCGTTGACCGGCTGGCCGCCGGCCTTGGCCACGGTCACATCCACCGGCGCCTTCGCGGCGGCCTGCACGAACAGGGCCGCGGGGCGGGCGTGCAACCCGACCTCGGACTCGACCTTCACACGGCGCTCGGCCACGTTCTCCTCCTCAGATGTTCGATGCGGGATCGGCACCGGCTCACGCCGGGACGTCGATGGGCCAGGCGACCCGGGACAGATCCTCGACGACGCTGTCCGCGGCGGCGAGCTCCGCCGCCGCGTGGGTGGTCGTCAGCCCCACGCAGTACAGCCCGGCGGCCTTGGCGGCGGCGATCCCGGCCGGCGAGTCCTCGAACGCCACCGTGCTCGCCGGGTCCGCGCCGAGCCGCTCGCACCCCAGCAGGTAGCCGGCCGGGTGCGGCTTGCCGTCGGCCACGTCCTCGGCGGTGACGACCGTGTCCAGCAGATGCCGCACTCCGATCGAGCTGAGCATGTCGTCGGCGTACCCACGCCAGCCCGAGGTGACGACTCCGATCGGCACGCCGAGCTGCGCCAACGTGGTCACCAACGGCACCGCGCCGGCCACCTGCCCGATCGGGGGCAGCGCCGGGCGCGACACCAGCGCCCGGGTCTCCGCGATCAGGTCGTCCGTGGTCCGCCCCGGGAACATGTGCAGCACCTCGGGGAACACGTCCTTGCCGCGGCGGCCCATGAACGAGCGGATCAGCGTCTCGTCGTACGGGAGCCCGTTCTCCTCGAGCAGCAGCGCCCACACGGCCATGCTGCGGGGCTCGGAGTCGACGAGGGTGCCGTCCATGTCGAACAGCGCGGCGGTCATCACACCCACTGGAAGAGCTCGTCCCCCCTGGTCACGTCGCCCTCGGTGAGGGTCGTGGAGACAACGTCGGCCGGGGCGTCCAGCGCGACCACGGGGCAGACCGGCGACCGCCCGCCCGCCTCGACGGCCGCGGGATCCCAGGTGATCAGCGACTGCCCGGCGGCGACGGTGTCGCCCTCGGCCACGTGCACCTCGAAGCCCGCCCCCTTCAGCTGCACCGTGTCGATGCCGAGGTGCACGAGCACGCCGTGCCCCTCGGCGTCCACCACCACGAACGCGTGCGGGTGCAGCTTCACCACCGTACCCGCGACCGGGGACACGGCGTCCGTGCGCTCCCGTACGGGGTCGATGGCGGTGCCGGGGCCGACCATGCCCTGGGCGAAGACCGGGTCGGGTACGGCGGCCAGGCCCACCACCCGGCCTGCCACGGGGGA
>WHSL01000363.1 GCA_009380095.1 Streptosporangiales bacterium
CGTTCCTTCCACCACGTCGGTGAGCGCGCCGCGGTCATCGGTGACCTTCGCCAGCACGCGCAGGCCGTAGTACGTGCTCTGCAGCGTCCGCGCCACCTGCAGCGGCGGCCGCGAGCCGGACAGCTCACCGGTGCTCTGGCCGACGGTGACGAGATGGCAGAGCGTCTGTTCCAGGTCGGTGAACTGGCGGCGGAGCAGGCCGGGGACCTCGCCGTCGCGCCCGTTCGGCTCGGTGGCGGCGTTCAGCGCGAGGCAGCCGCGGCGGCCGGGGTCGGCGAGGTCGGCGTCGATCACGCCGAGCATCAGGTCGCGGATGCGGTCCCGGGCGGGGCCGGGCTCGGCCAGCATGGCCAGCTGGGACTCGGCCAGCGTGGCGGCGTACCGCCGGACGGCCCGGGTGTAGAGGCGGTGCTTGCCGCCGAAGGCGTTGTAGAGGCTGCCGCGGCCGAGGCCGGTGCGTTGGCACAGGTCCTGGGTAGTGGTGGCGGCGTACCCCTTCTCCCAGAAGAGCCGCATCGCAGCGTCCACCGCGGCGTCGTCGTCGAACTCTCTCGGCCGGCCCATGCGCGTCACCCCAGGCCATTCTGTACAGATCGATCAAATACCGTCCGGGACGATGAGTTTCCCGGCACCCGGTGGTCTGAGTCGGCGAAGGGCAGGATGGATTCGACTGGAGGAGGACCATGGCCACGACGCGGATCACCGGCGTGCACACGGTAGGGGTGCCGGTCGCCGACCAGGACAAGGCGCTGGCGTTCTACGTCGGCACGCTCGGCCTGGAGAAACGCATGGACGCCCCGCTGGACCAGCTCGGCGGGCGCTGGATCGAGGTCGCGCCGCCGGGTGCGGCGACGACACTCGCGCTGCTGCCGGCGAGCGAGTCGGTGCCGGCCGGTGTGGAGACCGGCATCCGGCTCACCGCCGAGGACGTGCCCGCGCTGCACGCCGCCCTGCGCGAGCAGGGGGTCGAGGTGGGGGAGCTGCTGCTATGGGAGGGGGTGCCGCCCATGTTCGCGCTGCGCGACCAGGACGGCAACGGGCTGGAGGTCGTCGGATGAGCGGGCCGGGGGGCCTGGACAAGACGTTCACCGCCGAGATGGTGAAGAGCCCGAGCGAGGGCGGCTGGACGTACGTGGTGATGCCCGGTTCCGCCGAGTACTTCGGCACGCGCGGGCTGGTCAAGGTGCGCGGAACGATGGACGGGCACCCGTTCGAGAGCTCCTTCATGGCGCTCGGCGACGGCACCCACAAGCTGCCCGTCAAGGCCGGCGTACGGAAGGCCATCGGCAAGAACGCCGGCGACACCATTTCCGTCCACCTCGCCGAGCGTCTCTCCTGACCCGCCGCCCCCGCCGGCCGGTGGTCAGCGGCGGGGGCGGCGTTCGGGGGTGGTGGCGGGCTCGATCTGGCGGGTCTGTACGTGTTCGTAGACGACGCTGGTCTGGACGTCGGCGACCTCGCGGCGTTCGGTGAGCCGGTCGATGACGAATCCGTACAGCCCGTCGGTGTCCGGTACCGCCACGTGGATGAGGAAGTCGGGCATCGGGTCAGCGGAGGAGGGGACGCGGCGTTAGGTGGGGTGGGTTTCGGTGGCTTGGTGGCGGGTGAGGAGGCGGGCGCCGAAGTCGTCGCCGGGGCGGCGCAGGACGGCGTGGATGTGGTTGGCGTCGTTCTGGGTGTTGTCGTACTCGATGAGCAGGCCAGGGGTGTGCACCCGGTAGTAGTGGCCGGCGCCGCGGGCGGTGGGGCCCTCCCAGGCGAAGGTGGCGCGGTCCAGGTCGAGGCCGGCGGAGGCCTCCGTGGCGAGGGCGGGCGGGAGCCGGTCGGCGTACAGGGAGATGAGCGCGGTGAGGCGGTCGGCCGCGTCCCGCGGCAGGTCGGCGCCGCGTACGCCGGGGATGTCGCCTGGGTCGGCGATCTCGGGGGCGAAGCGGGTGCGGATGTCGTCGGGGGCGCGTTCGGCGACGACGGCCTTGGTGTGCTGGGCCGGGGTGAGGGCGGTGAGCAGCTCCCGGGCCAGTTCCTCCTCCAGTGGGAGCGGCCGTACGACGGGGCGCCCGCCGTACCCGACGATGGCGGGGTTGGCGCCGAGGAACAGTGGGGTGGGGGAGACGTCCTCGCCGGCGACGGTCATCGTGACCGACACGTGGTGGCCCTCGAAGCGCCAGGTCCACAGCTCGTCGGCGGGGTCGCCGAAGAAGATGAGCCAGAAGCCGTCGCTGACCCGGCCGCGGTTGCCGCCTTCGGCGAGGTCGAGTACCTCCTCCAGTCCCATGATCGTGGTGATCTGGGCGAAGGTGTGCCGGGACACGGCGGTCGCCAGCAGGCGGTGCGCGAGCTTCCGCGCCTTGGGGGCGAGCTCGCCGAGCCTGACGCCGGGCCGGTCCCCGGGCAGGTACGTCCACACCCGCCGATCCTCGTCGGTGTGCGGCCGCCCGACCGCTTCCCGCCCGGCGTCGTCCAGCGCGTCCAGGAACGCCGCCCCCGCGGCCCGCATCGCGGCGGCCACCCCGGCCACCGACCCCGCACCGCCCGCCGGTCCACCCATCGCCGCCTCCCTGGAAGCCGTGACGCCCCATCCTCTCACCCGCCTTGTGCCGTCTGCCCGCCCGCTTTGTGCCGCTGCCCTTCCGGCGTCGGCTGCGCGGGCGCCGCCGCGTGCACGCCGAGCGCGCCCGCCGCCCCAATCGCGCCGTGGCGCGGATCAGCCCCCGCCTACCCCCGCCTGCCCAAACCCTGCCGGATCACCTCGGCCACAAGCCTGCCTCGCGGCCGGCGTTAGCGGCGGAGGCCTGCTCCCCGCGCTGTCCCGCGTTCGACGCCGGTTGCGCGCGCCGCCCTCGACCTGCTCGCGCCCGGCGGTGGGGGCGTGCGACGACCGCGCCGGACGTGGGGGCGGAGGCCTGCTCCCCGCACCGTCCCGCGTTTGACGCCGGCTGTGCGTGCCGCCCTCCACATGCTCGCGCCCGGCGACGGAGCCTGGGCTGGCCGCGAGGAGGGACGGTGGAGCGTGGGCCGGCCGTGCGGGACGATGGAGGCCTGGCCGGCCGTGCGGGACGGTGGGGGCGTGGGGCGGTTGTGCGGGACGGTGGGGATTGCTTAGCGGATGGCTGTTCGATGTCCTACTTCGCGCCTTTCGTTCCGCCACCGCGTAAGCGACCCCCATGCGCTCGAACGGCTCAGCAGGACCACACGAGGAGCGGACCGTCGCCGGTGAGGTTCGCCGAGATGCAAACGGGGGCCCGGCGCGACGCGAGGGGGGCGCGCCGCGACGCCACGCGGGCCCGGGCGCGACGTAAGAGGGGCTCGCCGTGATGCAACTGGAGCCCGCCGCGACGCAAC
>WHSL01000156.1 GCA_009380095.1 Streptosporangiales bacterium
CCGTGGAGGCGGCGGGTGAGTTCGGTGGCGGCGGCCTGGACCGGCTCGGCCAGGGCGGCGCGGGATCCGGGCGGGTGTGCGCGGGTGCGGAAGGTGACCGCGATGGCGGCCGACGGGCGGCCCATGTGGTCGAACGCGGCCGCGGCGACCGAGGCGTACCCCTCGGTGACCTCCTCGTCCTCAGCCGACCAGCCGCGCCGCCGCTCCTCCGCCAGCCGCTCGCGCAGCTCACCGGGGGTCGCTGGCCCGCGACCGGTCCGGGTGACGAAGGCCGAAGCCGACGGATAGAGCGCCCGCACCTGCTGCCGCGGCAGCCGGGCGAGCATGGCCCGCCCGGAGGCGGTGAGGTACGCGGGCAGCCGTACCCCGACCCCCGTCACCAGCGTCGGCGCACCCGGCCCCTCTTTGAGCAGGTACAGCGTCTCCCCGCCGTGCAGGATCCCCAGCTGCACGGTCTCGCCGAGCGCGGCGGCGAGCCGCGCGAGCAGCGGCCGGGCCAGCCGCTCCATCGGCCCGTGCCGCAGGTACGCCGAGCCGACCTCGAACGCCGACACGCCGAGCCCCCACCGCCGCTCCTCGGGCAGATGCGTCACGAACCCCTGCTCCGCCATGGCCTCGAGCAGCTGGTACACCGAGGACCGGGGCAGCCCGAGCGCCGCCGCCAGCGTCGCCGCGGACACCGGGCCGGGCTGCCCGGCCAGATACCGCAGCACCGCGAGCGCGCGCTCCACGGCCGGCACCCGCGACATCGCCACCCCCACTGTCCGATATCTCAGACACTATCCCCGGCGCGCCGGATGCGCGCGCCGCCGCCCAGGGCATGGAATGGGCGTATGAGCATCGCTGAAGGACCGCCGCCCGCGCAGGTCACCGCCGTGGCCGTGGGCACCGGCCCGCTCGGTTTCGACGACGTGCTGCGGGTCGCCCGGCACGGCGCGCCGGTCCGGCTGACCGACGAGGCGCTGACCGCGCTGACCACCGCCCGCGCGTACGTGGACGAGCTGGCCGCGGGCGACGAGCCCGCGTACGGCATCTCCACCGGTTTCGGCGCCCTGGCCACCCGGCCCATCGCCCCCGAGCTGCGGGCGCGGCTGCAGCGCTCGCTGGTCCGCTCGCACGCCGCGGGCACCGGTGCGGAGGTGGAGCGTGAGGTCGTCCGCGCGCTCATGCTGCTGCGGCTGTCCACGCTGGCCACGGGCCGTACGGGGGTCCGGCCGCGGACCGCGGAGACGCTCGCCGCGCTGCTCAACGCCGGCCTCACCCCGGTCGTGCACGAGTACGGCAGCCTCGGCTGCTCCGGCGACCTCGCCCCGCTCGCCCACGTGGCGCTCGTACTGATCGGGGAGGGCCAGGTCAGGGACGCGGACGGCCGGCTCAGGGAGACCCCGGAGGCGCTGCGCGCGGCCCGCATCGAGCCCGTCGAGCTCGGCCCCAAGGAGGGCCTCGCGCTGATCAACGGCACCGACGGCATGCTCGGCATGCTCGTCCTGGCCCTCGCAGACCTGCGCGAACTGCTCAAGATGGCGGACGTGGCGGCGGCGATGAGCGTGGAGGCGCTGCTCGGCACGGACCGGGTCTTCGCCGCGGATCTGCAGGCGCTGCGCCCGCACCCGGGCCAGGCCACGTCCGCGGCCAACCTGCGGCGCCTGCTCGACGGCTCCAAGATCATGGCCTCGCACCGCCAGCCGTACCCGTGCACCCGGGTGCAGGACGCGTACTCGCTGCGCTGCGCCCCGCAGGTGGCCGGCGCCGCGCGCGACACGCTGGCGCACGCCGAGCTGGTGGCCTCCCGCGAGCTCGCCGCCGCCGTCGACAACCCGGTGGTGCTGCCGGACGGGCGGGTCGAGTCCAACGGCAACTTCCACGGCGCGCCGCTGGCGTACGTGCTGGACTTCCTCGCCATCCCGGTCGCCGACCTGGCCTCCATGGCGGAGCGCCGCACCGACCGGATGCTCGACGTGGCCCGCTCGCACGGCCTCCCCGCGTTCCTCGCCGACGACCCGGGCGTGGACTCCGGACACATGATCGCCCAGTACACGCAGGCCGCCATCGTCTCGGACCTGAAGCGCCTGGCGGCGCCGGCGAGCGTGGACTCCATCCCCAGCTCGGCGATGCAGGAGGACCACGTCTCCATGGGCTGGTCGGCCGCGCGCAAGCTGCGCCGCGCCGTCGAGGGGCTGACCGCCGTCCTCGCCGTGGAGATCCTCACCGCCGCCCGCGCCATCGACCTGCGGGCCCCGCACGAACCCGCGCCGGGCACCGGTGCCGCCGTGACCGCGCTCCGCGTGGACGTCGGCGGCCCCGGCACCGACCGGCATCTCGCACCGGAGATCGACGCCGCCGTACGGCAGGTCGCCGACGGCACGCTGCTTTCCGCGGTCCAGTCCGCCATCGGGCCGCTCGACTGAAGGGACGTTTCCAACATGTCCGGACCGCGACCCGTCCGCGCCCCGCGCGGCACCGAGATCAGCGCCAAGAGCTGGCAGACCGAGGCCCCGCTGCGGATGCTGATGAACAACCTCGACCCGGAGGTGGCCGAGCACCCTGATGAGCTCGTCGTGTACGGCGGGTCGGGCAAGGCCGCGCGCGACTGGGCCTCGTTCGACGCGATCACCCGTACGCTGCGCGGGCTGGAGGGGGACGAGACGCTTCTGGTGCAGTCCGGCAAGCCGGTCGGCGTGCTGCGTACGCACGAGTGGGCGCCGCGGGTGCTGATCGCCAACTCCAACCTGGTGCCCGACTGGGCGAACTGGGACGAGTTCCGGCGGCTCGAGGCCCTGGGCCTCACCATGTTCGGGCAGATGACCGCGGGGTCGTGGATCTACATTGGGACCCAGGGGATCCTGCAGGGGACGTACGAGACGTTCGCCGCGGTCGCCGCGAAGCGGTTCGGCGGAACGCTGGCCGGGACGATCACGCTCACCGCGGGGCTCGGCGGGATGGGCGGGGCGCAGCCGCTGGCGATCACCATGAACGACGGGGTCGCGATCTGTATCGAGTGCGACTCCTCGCGGATCGACCGCCGGATCGAGCACGGTTACCTCGACGTGCGGGCCGACGACCTGGATGAGGCGTTGCGGCTGGCCGTCGAGGCGCGGGACGCGCGGCGGCCGTTGTCCATCGGGGTGCTCGGCAACGCCGCGGACCTGGTGCCGCGGCTGCTCGCGATGGGTGCGCCGATCGACATCGTGACCGACCAGACGTCGGCGCACGACCCGCTCAGCTATCTGCCTTCGGGTGTGGACTTCGCCGAGTGGCGGGAGTACGCGGCGGCCAAGCCGCAGGAGTTCACGGCGCGTGCGCAGGAGTCGATGGCGCGGCATGTCGAGGCCATGGTCGGCTTCCTGGACGGTGGGGCGGAGGTCTTCGACTACGGCAACTCGCTGCGGGGGGAGGCCAAGACCGGTGGGTTCGCGCGGGCGTTCGACTATCCGGGGTTCGTGCCCGCCTACATTCGGCCGCTGTTCGCCGAGGGTAAGGGGCCGTTCCGGTGGGCCGCGCTTTCCGGCGACCCGGCCGACATCCACCGGACCGACCGGGCGATCCTCGACCTGTTCCCGGACAACGAGCCGCTTGCCCGGTGGATCCGGCTGGCCGGGGAACGGGTGCGCTTCCAGGGGCTGCCGGCGCGGATCTGCTGGCTCGGGTACGGCGAGCGTGACCGCGCGGGGGAGCTGTTCAACGAGCTCGTCGCGTCCGGGGAGATCAGTGCGCCGCTCGCCATCGGGCGTGACCATCTCGACTCCGGGTCGGTGGCGTCGCCGTACCGGGAGACCGAGGGGATGCTCGACGGATCCGATGCGATCGCCGACTGGCCGTTGCTCAACGCGATGGTGAACGTGGCTTCCGGGGCCACCTGGGTGTCCATCCACCACGGTGGGGGTGTTGGCATGGGCCGGGCGATCCACGCCGGGCAGGTCACCGTCGCCGACGGTACGGCTTTGGCCGCGGAGAAGGTGCGGCGGGTGCTCACCAATGACCCTGGTATGGGCGTGATCCGGCACGTTGATGCCGGTTACGACCGTGCCCGTGAGGTTGCTTCTCAGGCCGGGGTTCGGGTCCCGATGAACGAGGCGTGAGGGCCGCCGCCCGCGTGTGCCGTGTTGGGGGTGTCGTAGCCGGGTGGGAGAGTCGTTTCGGCAGCGTTGTGCGGGGGGCGGATCTCGAGAAGGGGAGCATGGACTTCGACGCGTTGTGGGCGGAGTTGGCGCCGATCGGGCGGTATGCGGGCACCGGCGGTTATCGGCGTTTCTCTTGGACGGTGGCGGATGCCGAGTGCCGTGCGTGGTTCACGGAGCGAGCCACGGGTCTTGGGCTGGATGTGCGGGCGGACCGGAACGGCAACCTGTGGGCGTGGTGGGGTGATCCGGCTGCGGGTGACGCGGTGGCGACCGGGTCGCACCTGGACTCGGTGCCGGATGGGGGTGCCTTCGATGGGCCGCTCGGTGTGGTCACAGCGCTGGCGGCGGTCGGGCGGCTGCGTGAGTCCGGTGCCAGGCCGCGGCGACCGGTGGCGGTGGTGGCTTTCGTCGAGGAGGAGGGGGCGCGGTTCGGTGTGCCGTGTCTCGGTTCGCGGCTGTTGACCGGTGCGATCGGGCCGGAGTGGTCCGGAGGGCTGCGCGACGCGGATGGTGTGAGCTGGGCGGAGGCGTACGCGGCTGCGGGTGGGGAGCCGGAGGCGATGGGGGCGGACCCGGAGTTGCTCGGGCGTCTTGGCACGTTCGTCGAGTTGCATGTCGAGCAGGGGCGTGGCCTTGTGGAGCGGGGTGCCGCGGTGGGGGTGGCGTCCTCGATCTGGCCGCATGGGCGGTGGCGGATGGACTTCTCCGGGGCGGCCGATCATGCGGGCACCACGCGGCTCGCCGACCGTCGTGATCCGATGCTGCCGTTCGCGAGCACCGTTCTCGCGGCGCGGGAGGAGGCTGCCATCGCCGGTGCGGTCGCCACCGTGGGCAAGGTGTTCGTCGAGCCGAACGGTACGAATGCGATTCCGTCGGCGGTGCACGCTTGGCTGGACGCGCGTGCCCCCGATGAGGCGGCGCTGGAGGCCACCGTTGCCGGTGTGCTCGGGGCGGCGCGGCGGTATGCCGCGAAGGAGCGGGTGGAGTTCGCCGAGAGCCGGGAGTCCTACACGGGGGAGGTGGAGTTCGAGACGGGGCTGCGTGACCGGCTCTCGTTGCTGCTCGGCGGGGCGCCGATCCTGGGGACCGGGGCGGGGCACGACGCGGGCGTGCTGTCCGCGCATGTCCCCACGGCCATGCTGTTCGTCCGCAACCCCACCGGGATCTCGCACTCGCCGGCCGAACACGCGGAGACGGCCGACCGGCACGCCGGGGTCGCGGCGCTCACCCGGGTCCTCGAGGAGCTGGCATGCGCCTGACCGTCGCGCAGGGGCCCGGGCCGTGGTGACGTACTGGGCCGAGCACGCGTGGCTGCCGTCGGGGTACGCGGCGGGTGTCCGGATCGAGGCGCGGGACGGGCGGATCGCCACGGTCGAGTCCGGCGCCGAGTCCGGCGCGGCCACCGTGCTGCGAGGACTGACGCTGCCCGGGCTGGCGAACGCGCATTCGCACGCGTTCCACCGTGCGCTGCGGGCGCGTACGCAGGCGGAACGGGGCACGTTCTGGACCTGGCGGGAACGGATGTACGCGGTCGCCGCGCGCCTCACGCCCGATTCCTACCTGCGGCTGGCCCGGGCCGCGTACGCGGAGATGGCGCTGGCCGGGATCACCGCGGTGGGGGAGTTCCACTACCTGCACCACGGTCCGGGCGGCACCCTGTACGCGGATCCCAACGCGATGGGGCATGCCCTCATCGAGGCCGCCGCTCAGGCCGGGATCGCGATCACCTTGCTCGACACCTGCTATCTGAGCGGCGGGCCCGGCAAGTCGCTGGAGGGGCCGCAGCTCCGGTTCGGCGACGGCGACGCGGGGCGCTGGGCCGAGCGGGTGTCCGCGCTGAAACCGGGTGGCCACGCCGTGGTCGGTGCGGCCGTCCACTCGGTGCGCGCCGTTCCGCCCGAGGAGATGGGCACGGTCGTGGCGTGGGCGGCCGAGCGGGAGGCGCCGCTGCACGCGCACGTGTCCGAGCAGCGGGCGGAGAACGAGGCCGTCGTGGCCGCGTACGGGGCCACCCCGGTCGCGGTGCTGCACCGGGCCGGGGCGCTCGGCCCGCGGTTCTCCGCCGTGCACGCCACCCACCTCACCGAGGCGGACCGCGGGCTGCTCGCCGGAACCCGGTCGTTCGTCTGCATGTGCCCGACCACCGAAAGGGACCTCGCCGACGGCATCGGCCCGGCGCGGGAGCTGCTCTCCGTCGGCGCGGGACTGACGCTGGGCAGTGACAGTCACGCGGTGATCGACATGTTCGAGGAGGCGCGCGGCGTCGAGCTCAACGAGCGGCTGCGTACCGAGCGGCGGGGCCACTTCACCGCCGCCGAGTTGCTGCACGCCGCCACGGCGGCCGGGCACGCCTCCCTGGGGCGTCCGCACGCGGGGACGATCGAGGCCGGTGCGGCGGCCGACCTCGTGACGATCGGGCAGGACACGCCGCGCACCGCCGGGTTCGCGCCCGCGACGGCGGCCGAGACCGCGGTGTTCGCCGCCACCGCCGCCGACGTACGGCACGTGGTCGCGGGCGGCCGCGAGATCGTCCGCGACGGCCGGCACCTGCTCGTCCCCGACGTGGGCCGGGCGCTGCACGAAGCCATCGAGGAGCTGGAGAACGCATGACGGCGACCGTGATCACCGGGATCTCCGTACTCGTCACCAACACGCCCGGCGGGGACGGTCCGCTCGGCGAGGTGACGGACGCGGCGCTGGTGATGGAGGACGGGCGGGTCGCCTGGACGGGCCCGTCGGCCTCGGCTCCCGCCGCCGACGAGCACGTCGACGCGGCGGGCCGCTGCGTGCTGCCCGGGTTCGTGGACAGCCACTCGCACGTGGTGTTCGCCGGGGACCGGTCGCGGGAGTTCGCCGCGCGGATGGCCGGCCGGCCGTACGCGGCGGGCGGCATCCGCACCACCGTCGCCGCCACCCGCGAGGCCTCCGACGAGGTCCTGCGGGCGACCGCCGCCCGGCTGGTGGCGGAGATGCACGCGCAGGGCAGCACCACCGTGGAGATCAAGTCCGGGTACGGCCTGACGCCCGCCGACGAGGCCCGTACGCTGCGCATCGCGGGCGAGCTCACCCCGGAGACCACGTTCCTCGGCGCGCACGTCGTGCCGCCGGAGTTCGACGGGGACGCGCGCGGCTACGTCGACCTGGTGTGCGGGGAGATGCTGCGGGCCTGCGCGCCGTACGCGCGGTGGGCGGACGTGTTCTGTGAGCGGGGCGCGTTCGACGGCGAGCAGACCCGGGAGATCCTCACCGCCGCGGCGGCGGCCGGGCTGACCCCGCGGGTGCATGCGGGTCAGCTGGGGGAGGGGCCGGGGGTTCGGATCGGGGTCGAGCTCGGGGCCGCCTCCGTCGACCACTGCACGTTCCTCACCGACGCGGACGTCGCCGCGCTCGCGGGGTCGGAGACGGTGGCGACGCTGTTGCCGACGATCGAGTTCTCCACCCGGCAGCCGTACCCGGACGCGCGGCGGCTGATCGACGCCGGTGTCACCGTCGCGCTCGCCACCGACTGCAACCCCGGGTCGGGGTACTCCAGCAGCATGGCGCTGGCCATCGCGCTGGGCGTACGGGAGATGCGGATGACCACCGAGGAGGCCGTCCGCGCCGCCACCCTCGGCGGCGCCCGCGCGCTGCGCCGCGACGACGTCGGCCACCTCGCCCCAGGCGCCCGCGCCGACGTGCTGATGCTCGACGCCCCCAACCCCATCTACCTCGCCTACCGCCCCGGTGTCCCCCAGGTCTCCGCCGTCTGGAAGGACGGCCACCGCCTCCCCTGACCTCACGTCCCCCCGATTAGGGGGAAGGATGTTGGTGCACAAAACGCAGGTCGCGCCCCAATTCCCCCTCTTCTGAAGTGTCGCAGTTTCAGCAGGTCAGCGTCTTGCGGGACCATGGCAGGTCAGCACGGAGTCAGCACGCGTTCGGTGGCTCACGTCTGGAATGCAGGTCAGGGCTGAGTGACTGCCTCCCGCTTGGGCTCCGCGTTGCAGGAGGTCATCGACCGATCGATCTCACGGATTCATCGCTGCCGGCCCCTTGGAATCATTTCTGCTCGTACTGGTGGAGTGCGTTGCCGAGCCCGAACAGGGTGGGCGCCCATGTGCCGACAAAAATGCCCCATCGGTCGGCACGGTCGATCCCCTCCTTCTCGGTTGTCCTTGAGGCGAGCCAGGACAGAACGGACAGCCCGATTGAGGCGACCGCCGCTGTGTAGACGTGCTCGCTGCGGACGCCATAGTTGTGCAGCTGCTTCACCAACATCTGTCTTCCTCCCCCTTGCGTCACTACCCTCACCGCGTACCCGCTGCCTATCGCTCAAACCACTGCAACGCCCCAGTTCAGCCGCTTCTGCCGTCGAGCGACAGGTCTCACGATCGGGGGCGGCCTGGTGTACCTCGCGCTCTTCCTGTACGGGCTACTCATCGAGCCGGACAGCAGCGCCAACCTCGTGCCGCTCAACACCGCCGACAACTGGCTGCACCTCGGTCTGAGCGCGGGAATGATCGCACTCGGAGCCGTACTCTCTCGCCGCCCACGACCGCGACGCGCTAACACCGCCGCGCTGGTCCCAGGAAGAAACGCAGGGGGTGCGGTCGCACCGCTGCACCCGTCCGGCGGCGCCTCCGCTCAGCCGTGAAGGGCTCGCTTCCTTTTGTGAGCGTGCCCAACATCAGGGCCGGGGCGAACGGACGTCGCGGGTCCGGTCCATTGTGTGCCGCTGCGAGCATCTCGCGGCGACCACCCGGTGCGTCTGCCGCTTGCCGCCGGAGTGCCTCGTCGCCTCATGGGCGTCTCGCTCCCCAGGTGGGCCGCCCGCGCAAACACGTGGGGATTCCCGGAAGGCGAGGCCGTGTCGGAAGGCCACTACTGCGACGCTCCCCAGGCCGATCGGGGGATGGCCGCCGTCGTCGGCTGGTCGCAGCCGGGTGACGTCGTGGGGGTGTGGCGGGCACCATGTCATTCACGCCGGCGCCCGGAGGCGGGGGTGTCGTCGCCGGTGGTGTGCGGTCGGTCTTGGTCGGCGGATGGCGTGGGGCGCTGGAAGGTCGCGTACAGGTACCACAGGGAGGGGAGTGTGATGAGCGCGCCGACCGCGAGCGCGCCAAGGGTGGCGGCGAGTACGGGCCGGGTGGCGGCGGCCTGGTCCAGCGTCACTCCGGGCAGCAGCCAGGGGTATTGGCCGAGGCCCCATCCCCATAGCAGGCCGAGGACGGTCAGCGCCGCACTCGCCCGCGCGGCGAGATAGGTTCGCCGCCAAAGCAGCACGAGTGAGACCAGACCGGCGGCCACCGAAAGCACCAGCAACGGCAGGGCCCGGCCTGTGGTCAGCTCTGTGAACAGGCCGGGCGCGTCGCCGCGCAGGACCAGCAGGCCGGCCGTTGCCAGCAGGCCGACCATCATCCCGGCTGCCAGCGCCCGCGCTCGGAACGCCTCGGCGAGGTCCTGCCGGCGACCGCGCCGGGCGTCGTGGGTGAGATAGACCGCGGCGAGGTAGGCCGCGATGCCCACGGCGAGTGCACCGCTGACCGCCGATGTCGGATTTAGCCAGGCGGACATGACGTCGCCTGCGGCGATGCCGGGCGGCACACGGCCCGAGGCGATCGCACCGGCGGCCGTACCCAGGAAGAACGGGGTCACGACCGAGGAGAAGGCGAAGGCCGCGCCGAACAGGCGCTGCTGCCACAGATCGGTGCTGGCCTTGCGGAAGGCGAATCCCGCCCCCCGGGCGATGATGCCCAGCGCCGCTAGTGTGAGTGGGATGTAGAGGGTGGAGGTGATCGCGGCGAACACCGACGGTATGCCCGTCCACATCAGCACGATGACGAAGATCAGCCAAACGTGGTTGGCCTCCCAGATCGGGCCGATGGAATGCATCACGAGATCCCGCTGGTCACGTCCACGATGGGTGCCGCCGGCCAGCAGGTCCCACACGCCCCCGCCGAAGTCGGCACCTCCGAAGAGCACGTAGGCGCTCAGCCCGAGCCAGAGGGCGGCGAGCATGATCTCGGCAAGCGACATGGCCCGTCCTCACACCACCGGCTCGCCGGTTACGTCGCTCTCCTGAGGCGCGATGGGCACCGGCCGTCGGGCCATCAGGCGCAGCACGTAGACGGTGCCCGCCGTCAGCACCGCGTACACCGCGGCCACCAGGATGAACCCGTAGGCCAAGCCTGGGGCCGGGTTGACGGCCTCGGAGACGCGCAGCACGCCGTAGACGATCCAGGGCTGCCGGCCCACCTCCGTGACGACCCAGCCCGCCTCCAAGGCGAGTACCGATGCCACTCCAGACAGCGAGGCCGCCCGCAGGAACCACCGGCTGCGGGGAAAGTCCCGGCGGCGCCGCCATGCTAGGCCGAACCATGCCGACAGGGCCAGCAGCGCGACACCGATCCCGACCATGATCTGGAAAGCCCAGTGCACGACGTTCACCGGCGGGCGGTCACGGGCCGGAACCTCGTTCAGGCCCATGACCTCAGCCTGGGGATCCCCATGCGCCAGTAACGACAGCCCGTTCGGGATCTCGAGTGCGTAACGCATCTCGCCGCCGGTGGCGACTCCGCCCAGATGCAGCGGCACACCCCTTGCGGACTCGTAGACACCCTCCATGGCGGCGAGCTTGACCGGCTGGTTGTCGGCGACGAAACGCGCCGCCCAATCGCCCACGCCGACCTGCACCGGGGTGATCACCGCGGCGACCGTGAACGGCAGCAGGAAACCAAGCCGGTGATAACGGTCGCGCCGCCCGCGCAGCATCGCCACGGCGTACACGCTCGCCATGCCGAACCCCGCGACCATGAAGGCGGCAAGGATCATATGCGCCGTCTGCGGCGGAGTCGCGGGGTTGAACATCGCCGCCCAGGGATCGACGGCCACGACCCGCCCCCCGGCCACGTCGAAGCCCGTGGGCTGCTGCATCCACGCGTTCGCCGTGACGACGAAGAATGCGCTCGCCACCCCCGCCATCACGATCGGCACAGCTGAGAGCATGTGCGGCACCGGCGGCAGCCGATCCCAGGCGTATAGATAGATGCCCAGGAAGATGGCCTCGATGAAGAACGCGATGCCCTCCAGCGAGAACGGCAGGCCGATCACCTCACCGTAGGTGCCCATCAGACCGGGCCACAGCAAGCCCATCTCGAACGACAGGATCGTCCCGGAGACCGCGCCGACAGCGAACAGCACGCCCATGGCTCTCGCCCAGCGGCGCGCCAGCAGCCGGAAGTGCGCGTCACCCGTACGGTGCCCGCGCCACTCAGCGAACAGGACGATCGCGGGCATGCCAACGCCGAAACACGCGATGACGATGTGCCAGCCCAGCGAGAGCGCCATCTGCATCCGCGCCGCCGCCAGATCCGCCACCACCACGCCCGCCTGCACCATGGACGCAACCCTTCCCCGTGAACCCCCGCAAACGCCCTGCGCCCGCGACGCCGCCCTCCGGGGCTGATAGCTCACGCCACCGACGACGTCCCGAGCACAGGGTGAACGCTCGTTTGGGCGGTACTCCGCCGGGTACCGACGTGCAGCGTGGCCTCGGTTCGTTCCGCCGGGCTGGTGCTCGGCCTCGGCGTCGGCGGTTTCATCGACGGGATCGCCCTGCACCAGCTGGTGGGCTGGCATCACATGCTCAGCGGCTGGTACCCGCTCCAGACGCATCTGAACATGCGCGCCGACGGCGTGTTCCACCTAGCCTGTCTGGTGCTGGTGATGGCCGGGATCGCGTTGCTGGCCCGCGCCGCACCCGCGCCCGGACGGGCCCTGACCGGCTGGATGCTCGCCGGCTGGGGCGGTTTCAATCTGGCCGAAGGCCTCATCGTTCACCAACTGCTCGGCATGCATCACGTCCGGCCCGGCACGAGCCAGCTCACCTACGACTTGGCGTACCTGGCCTCCGGTGTGCTGCTTGCCGGGCTCGGATTGCTGCTCGCCCGGGGCGTTTCGGCTCGCGTCCCCGGGTAGTCGCACGCCGCACCGTGGGCGAACACCTGGCGCAGCCCGCTGGAGTCAGGATCGGGGCGTGTCGCCGAACTGGTAGGCCTGCTGGAGATAGGGATCCGGTTCCATCCGCGCCACCTAGGCGTGAGGTCGACGGCGACCTGCTCATAGGCGAGCGTGGTCTCCAGCACCGAGGCCTGCCCGGGCAGCAGCCAGTCACGCCGGGCGAAGTGATGGCTGAACATCACTGCCTCGACCTCGATGCCGTTCATCGTGATGATCCGGCAACGCGTATAGGGATCCGCGCGGTCGGGATCGATCGGTGTTACGTCAGCTCCCGCCAGTTACGCAACTGGCGGTTCAGCGGGATGCCCCGCTCTCGGAGCGGATTGAAGGTCACTAGGTCCACATGCCTTTCAGGAAGATGCCGAAGGGCGTCCCTGATACCCCTCTCCCACCGGAAGGAAACGGACCGATCCCAAACGTTTCGGCTCGTTGGCGGCCTGCTTACCGGGTCTTGCCGTCCACCCCGAGAGGGTGCCGCCGTTGGCGCGGAGCAGCATGGTGAGGTGTTCCTGCACGATGGGCTTGGCGTTGGTGGCCAGTTTCCTCACATCGACCGAGGAACCGTGCTGCAGTTCCGTGGCGCCGTTGGCCAGAGTTTGCCGGTGACGTTCACCTTGCTCGTCTCCGTTTTCCTGCACGGCCTGACCTCCACCCCCGTGCTGTCCTGGCTGGACCGGTTGCGCCGGATCCGCACCCGTTCACCCGGCCGGTAGCCCACCACCACGTCCCAGACAGGTGGACGGTTGGCCATCGTGGGTCCCGCCACCGGTCTTTCCCTGTGGCGGCGTGCCGGCGCGGCATCAGGGCGCTGGTGGAAACCGCCCGTGGCCTGCGCGAGCGATCTGCTGGTCGCCGTTAGGGGGCGGTCCGAATGACGTCAGCGTGTCTGGGCCTTTTCGACCGCTGTGGCGAGTTGGTCCTTGTTCATCTTTGAGCGGCCGGAGATGTCGAGTCGGCGGGCCTTCCGGTACAGGTCGTC
>WHSL01000404.1 GCA_009380095.1 Streptosporangiales bacterium
CCAGACCACCCGCGGCCCGGACAGCTCGATCTCGGCCTCGGCGAGCGCGCCGCCGGCCGTACGGTGCCGGGCGGAGCCGACGTCCTCGGCCGCCGCCACCTTCCTCCCGTGCCGGTCGACGACGTGCCCATGGTCACTGGTAATGATCACCGCCATGCCGCGCCCCGCCGCCTCCCGCAGCAGCTCCCGGAGACCGATGATCTCCTTCAGCTCCCAGGTGGCGTGCCCCCGCCGCTGCTCCTTGGCGAGCCGGTCATCGATGGTGTTCAGCACCACCGCGACGTGCGTACGGTCGTCGGCCAGCGCCTCCGTCAGCTCCGGCCCGAACGGCACCCCGGCGCTCTCGCCGCGCAGGTCGTCCTTGTGGAAGACGGCGGCTGTGGCGCGGCCCCAGAACCGGTGCGCACGAAAGTGCCGTTCCTCATCCGCCGCGCCGCCGGCCATCAGGCGACCGGCGAACAGCGAGGTCCGGGAGATCGTGGTCAGCGTCGGCAACGCCGCCGCCATGGCTCGCCGGCGCGGTTGACGGTCCCGCTGTTCCGGCACGGGGTCGTACTCGGCCCAGTCGCGGCGCAGCTCCTCGGCGAGCTCGGTCGCGATGGCCGCGCTCATGCCGTCCAGCAACAACAGAAGGACCCGCCGCGCGTTCTTGCCGGCGACCACCGGCCTGACCACGCGTGCCAGGAACGACTCCACGGTCAGCATGGTTCCAGGGTCGGTGCCCGCGGCGGTCCACACCGCGAGCGTCTCGGCGAAGGAGCGGTCGATCGCCCGCCGGTGCTCACGGACCCGTACGGCGAGCGCGTCATAGGCCTCGGCCAGCACAGCGTTGTGGTCGCCGCCGGCCTCGATGTGTTCGAGGGCCTGGTCCACCCAGCCGGTCTCGGCGACCTGGCGCTGTATGGCGGCGGCCACGGTCTGCGACTCCGCGGGCGGGTCCGTGGCGAGCCACTGGGCCAGCCTCCGGCCCATCCTGGCCCGTTCGATGCGCACCCGGGCATCAGGGTCGGCGGACAGCCCATGGTCGTCCAGGGCCCGTACGGCCTCCGCGATCGACTCCGGCGAACCGGCCGCCAAGGCGCGCCCGGCCGCCGTGAACCGCGCGTCCAGACCCGCTTGCAGTATCCGGCTCCCGGTCACCGCCTCCTCGGCGTTGAGCTCGCGGGTGAGGAAGGCCGCGCGATCCAGTACGGCCCAGGTCACCCGCCGGGCCTCGCGCCCCTTGTCACCGGATTCCGCGCCGCCCGCTTCCCTGCCCGCCACCAGAAGGGCAGACACGTACTCCTCGCATGCCGTTCCGTAGGCGGCGATCATGGTGTCCAGCTCTTCCCCGGTCAACGGCGGGTGGAGCCCGAACCAGCGCTCCGCGCGCCCGCGCGCGCGGAACGTCGCCTCTCCCCTTTCGGCGTCCGACCACAGCGCCGCGCAGATGACCCCGAAGGGAACGGCGTCCGCCCCGTGCCCGCTCTCCACCAGCCGCATCACGGCCTGCCCCGCGAGGCCGGCCTGCTCCTGCTCGCCGAGGAAACCCGCGAGCCCTGCCCGTTCGGGTGCCCGCAGTGCGAGCAGCGCCTCCGGCCCTCCGGGGCTCAGCGACCACTTCAGAAGGCGATGCGTATCGATCCCTGTGGTCTCGTGTGCCCGTTCGCCGTTGCCGTCCCGCTCGGCGCCGAAGCGGCCGAGGCGGAGCCGCCGCATCGCCAGGAGCGACAGCGCGGTCCGGCGGGACAGCCAGCCGCCGGCCAGCGGCGGCCACCCGCCAGGCGGAGTCGCGTCCAGCAAGGCCTCCGCCGCCCACGACGCGTCCCGTAGCCGGGGGTCGATCCCCTCGGCCCCGAACGCGTCC
>WHSL01000195.1 GCA_009380095.1 Streptosporangiales bacterium
CGGGCTCTCCGGCAAGGCCGAGGTGGGGCCGGTGTACGCGGCGATGTGCGTCGCGATTCCGATCGCGGTGTACTTCTGCTCGCTCGCGCTGGTGCACCAGAGGGTGGGGGAGGGGGTGGCGACCGTGGTCCATGCCGGGACCACCGCGCTGCTCGTCCTGCTGGCGGCGGCCGCGGCGGGCGTCCTCGGCACGCCGGGCGCGATTCTGGTCATGGGGCTCGTCCTCGCCGCGGCGACGGTCGCCTCGGTCGTCTACACGCACCGGCCGGCCGGTGCGTGAGGCCGCCCGTGCGCGGCGCGGACCCGTACGGCGTGGCGCGGTTTCGTCCGGGCCGCCTGGTCGCTGTGGGCCCGGTCAGGTCGGCGAAGTACTGCTTCATCGCGGGGTAGTAGTCGTTGAAGTCCGGCCGCGGTGAGCCGTCGCGCGCGGCCACCAGCATGTCCAGGTAGTACTCCCAGCCCGGGCCGACCTCCTCGAGCCCCTCCACGGAGTCGAGGTGCTGGACGAACCGCAGCCGGGTCGTTCCGCCGCCCTTTTCCGACAGCAGCAGCTCGATCCGCCAGGTGCCGTGCTCATCGACCGCCGACAGGGCGAGGCGCTGCGGCGGCTCGCAGGCGTCGATGCGCATGTCCATCCAGGCGGCCTCGTCCTCGTACACCATCTGGACCTTGATCGTCCGGCCGGGCGCGCCGTCGCCCTCCCACGGCCCGAACCAGCGGGCCGTACGGTCGGACTCGGTGACGCTGGCCCACACGTCCTCGACGGACGCGCGGAACGTCCGGGTGAGGACGAGATCACTGCGGGTGCCGGTGCGGAACAGCTCCGCGGTCGGATGAGGGTTCATGCCGTGTTCTCCTTCGTCTGGTCGGCCGCCGCTTTGTCGGCTTGGTCGGCCGCGCCGCGCGTACGGCGCTCGCGACGGGTCCGGTGGACCTCGGTCTCCAGCGCGTCAAGATGGTGCTCCCAGCCGGACGGCCGGGTCGGCCGGACGAACGGTTCGAGCCACGCGGCCAGCTCTCCGAACGGATCAGGATCGAGCTCATAGAGCCGCCGCCGCCCGACGAGCTCGTCACGGACCAGCCCGCTCTCCCTGAGCACCCGCAGGTGCCGGCTCACGGCCGGCCTACTGATCTGAAAACGCCCGGCGATCTCCCCCGCGAACAGGCTCCCGCCACGCAACATCACCAAGATGTCCCGACGCACCGGATCCGCGATCGCTCCCGCCACCTCGTCCACGCCGAAAGCGTAACCTACTGGTTACGCGTTTGTCCACGGCGGCCCGCGACGCATCGCGTTTCGAGTGAAAGGACAGGCCCGATCCGCGATCGGGATCGCGGTCAGTTCTCGAAGGTGGCGCCTCGGGCCGCGGCGGAGTGTTCGAGGTGGAGTTTCATGATGCATTCGGCCGCGTCGGGGTCGTGGGCTTCCAGGGCGGCCAGCAGGTCTTCGTGTTCGCGGAGGAAGATCTCGGCGTTGGCGTGGTCGTGCCAGAGTGAGGTGTCCGGCGGGACGGGGTTTTCGCGCCAGATTGAGCGCAGGTGCCCGGCGAGGAACGCGGGTCCGCCGGCGAGGGCGATCGCGTCGTGCAGTTCGCGGGAGAGGGGGGCGAGGTCGCCGGACCGCCCCTCGTGCTGGGCGTCGAGCATCCGCGCGTGTAGGACGCGTAGCCGTTCCAGCTGGTCGTCGGTGATCCGGGTGGCGGCGAGGCGTGCGGTCAGGCCTTCCACGGCGCCGCGCAGGAGGTAGAGCTCGCGGGCCGCCTCCTGGCTGAGCTCGCTGACGGTGGCGCCGCGATGGGCGCGGTACGAGACCAGGCCCTCGCTCTCCAGCCGCCGCAGCGCCTCCCGTACCGGGGTGATCGAGACGCCGAGACGCCGGGCGATCTCGTCCTGCGGGACGGCGGCACCGGCGGCGAGCTCGCCTCTCATGATCTCTTGGCGGAGCACCGCGTGGACGTAGTCGGCCTTGCTGCCCGGCGGGCCCGGTGGTGCCAGTGCCACGGGGTGGATCCTCCGAAGACGGTGAGGGTTTCGCTGAGAGAAACGGTAGCCGAGTCACCTGGTCACGGCCCCGGAAACCGGAACCGCGCCGCGGGGGCTGAGCAGGGCTGCTGTGTCCCGGCTGCTGTGCCAGGGTCGCGCTGGTGCGGTGCTTCTCATAACTTATAAGATGCATCGCTATGGCCTCCCCTCGCCACGCTCCACAGCCCGGCGCCGACGCCGGCTCCGGGACTGCGCCGCTTTCGGGCATCAAGGTGGTCGACGCCGCCACACTCTTCGCAGGGCCGCTCGCCGCGATGTTCCTCGGCGACTACGGCGCGGACGTCGTGAAGGTGGAGCATCCGCGGCGCGGGGACCCCTCGCGCGGCCATGGGCACGCCAAGGACGGCGTCGGGCTGTGGTGGAAGATGCTGTCCCGCAACAAGCGCACGACGGCGATCGACTTCTCCCGGCCGGAGGGCCAGGAGGTGCTGACCCGGCTGCTCGCCGAGACCGACGTCTTCGTGGAGAACTTCCGCCCCGGCACGCTCGAGCGCTGGAACCTCGCCCCGGAGCGGCTGCACGAGATCAACCCGCGGCTGGTGATCGTACGGGTCACCGGGTTCGGCCAGTTCGGCCCGATGGCGAACCGCCCCGGCTTCGGCACCCTCGCCGAGGCGATGAGCGGCTTCGCCGCCGTCACCGGCGAGCCGGACGGCCCGCCGATCCTCCCCCCGCTGGCCCTGGCCGACGGCATCGCCGGACTCGCCACCGCGTACGCGGTCATGGTCGCCCTGCAGGGCCGCGAACGCACCGGCCAAGGCCAGGTCGTGGACATGGCGATCATCGAGCCGCTGGTCACCGTGCTGGGCCCGCAGATCACCGCGTACAAGGCGCTCGGCGTGATCCCCGAGCGGACCGGCAACCGTACGCTCAACAACTCCCCCCGCAACATCTACAAGACCAAGGACGGCCGCTGGCTCGCCATCTCCACCAGCGCCCAGTCCATCGCGGAGCGGGTCGTGACACTGGTGGGCCGGCCGGACTTCATCGAGCAGCCGTGGTTCGCCTCCGGCCGGCAGCGCGCCCAGCATGCCGACGAGCTCGACGCCGCCGTGGGCGGCTGGATCGCCGAACGGGACGCCGCCGACGTGATCTCCGCGTTCGAGGAGGCCCAGGCCGCGGTGGCGCCGGTCTACGACGTGGCGGACGTGGTGGCCGACCCGCAGTATCAGGCACTCGGTACCGTCCATGAGGTGCCCGACGACGAGCTCGGCAGCGTCGCCATGCCGAACCTCGTCTTCCGGCTCTCGGACACCCCCGGTGAGATCAAGTGGGCCGGCCCGCCGCTGGCCGCGCACACCGACGAGGTGCTCGGCGAGGCCGGCTACTCCGCGGACGAGATCGCCGCGCTGCGCGCCGAGGGGGTCGTGCGATGAGGCCGGTGACCTCGCTGTACTCGCCCGCGTCCCGGCCCGACCGGCTGCCCAAGGCGCTCGCCTCCGGGGCGGACGAGGTGATCGTGGACCTGGAGGACGCGGTCCTCGCGCCCAAGAAGGACGAGGCCCGCCGCCACGCCGTGGCGTTCCTGGACACCATGGCCGGGCTGGAGTCCCGCCCCGCCCTGCAGGTACGCGTCAACCACCCGCGCGGCGCGTACGGCCCCGCGGACCTCCGCGCCGTCGGAATGCATTCCGCGCTCACCGGACCGGACCCGGTCGGCGTACGGATCCCCAAAGTGGACGGCCCCGACGACGTGGAGCTCGCGATCGAGCTGCTCGGCGTGACCACGCCCTCGCCGCTCTACTGCCTGCTCGAGTCGGCGCGGGGCGTGGAGAACGCGGCCGCGATCGCCGCCCACCCCGCGGTCTCCGGGATCGGGCTCGGCGAGGCGGACCTCCGCGCCGAGCTGGGGCTCCGCACCGAAGAGGCGTTCACCTGGGTCCGCAGCCGGATCGTGGTGGCGGCGCGAGCGGCGGGGCTGCCGGCACCGCAGATGGCGGTGTACGTGAACCTCACCGACGACGCCGGCCTCGCCGCGTCCTGCGCGCGCGGCCGCGAGCTCGGCATGTTCGGCAGGACCGCGCTGCACCCCCGGCAGCTGCCGGTGATCGCGGCGGCCTTCACCCCCACGGCGGCGGAGGCCGAACGCGCCCGCGAGGTCGTCGCGGCGGCCGAGGGCGCGGCGGCCGACGGATCGGGCGCACTCGCCCTCCCGGACGGCCGTTTCATCGACGCCCCGCTCGTCGACGCGGCCCGCCAGGTATTGGCCCTGACCGAACGCCTCGGCGTACGCTCCGACTGATACGCGGAGGGGCGGCCGGATTCGGGACCCCTCCCGAGGGTGTGGCTCTACGATCCGAACATGTCGAACGAGGATCGCGGTGCGCCACGCATATGCGCACTCCCCGGTTGTGACAATCCGGTGCCACCCTCCGACGGGGGCGGTCCACCGCGACGCTACTGCTCAGGCGGCCACCGCGTCGAGGCCCGTAAGCAGCGGTACGAGGCACGACGCGTCGCCGCCGCGTCGGCGCTTCCAGCGGACGCGAAGCGCCGGACCGTACGCGATTCGCCGTCCGAGGCCGGCGGCCCGCGCACCGGAGCCCGCCGCGCCGCCACCGGCGCACGCGGCGTCCGTACGCTGCGCCGCCACATTCTCACCAAGAACACACTCGCGATGGCGGCCCTCGGCGCGCTCGTCGCGGTCACCGTGCCCGGCGAGATCGACGCCGAGGCCACCAGCGAGACCGCCGCGCGCAAGCCGCGGGAGACGGGGGACACCCCGCCGGTCAAGGTCGATCTCGCCTGGGTGCCGAAGGCAAAGCGGATGCTGCGCGGCGTCGACGAGGACCTCGCCGGGATCGGTGCGGCGGAGCGGGCGTACGTGTCCGTGGCCGAGCACCGGCGGACATCCGAGCTCCGTAGCTTGATGGCGGAGCTCGCCGCCGCGAAGGCCGAGCTCCAGCGGACGCGGGCGATGCTCAGCAGCGGGCTCGAGGCGGTCCGCGAGTACGAGGGGTCGAGGACGGAGCTCGACGGGGTCAAGCGCAAGCTCCAGCTCGTGCAGAAGGCGCGGGACTCGATGCGCGCGCTGTCCGAGGAGTCGCGTGCCGCCGCCGGCGTGCGGATGGACGTCCTGAACCGCCAGATCGCCGACCTGGAACGGCAGACCGAGAACGTCGACACCAAGGTCCGGGACTGGGGCGAGCGAGCGCGGCGCGCCGGTCAGGAGCCGAAGACCGAGCCCTCCCCGGAGACCGAGGGGCTGATCGACAACGTACTGAGCACCCTCCGTCCCGACGACGAGCGTGACGGCGACGAGCGTGGTGACGACGAGCGTGACGGCGATGACCGTGGCGGCGGCGACGAGCGCGGCGAAGACCGGGGCAAGCGCGGGCTCGACGGTGATGACGAGGGCGACGAGGACGAGGGCCGGCGTACCGGGCCACCTCCCGCGGACCGGAACCCGCGGTCTCCCGAGGACGTGGAACGGGCCGACCGGCGTACCGAGGCGCCGCCGAATCCGGGGCGCGAGCAGCGTGCGGAGCGGCCGCAGAAGCAGGTCAAGCGGTACGTCGTCGTGATCCCGGAGACCGAGGAGCACCCGAAGATCACGGTCAGCACCACGAACCGGGAGATGGCCACGGGGCTTCATCGCCTGGCGCGCGAGGCCGAGGACGGGACGCTTTCCACGCCGGCCGACGAGTTCCGGCAGGCACTGCCCGAGCCCAGTTCCGCGGATGGGGCCGAGCCCGTGGACGTCTTCGACTTCGCCGCCGCGGCGAGCGACGCGTCCGGTGACGACGCCGACTCCGATGACGACGACGCGTCGGATGACGACGACTCCGACGAGGACGCCGACTCCGACGACGACAGCGACGACAGCGACGACGACGACAGCGACGACAGCGACGACGACGACAGCGACGACGACGACAGCGACGACGAGGACGACGACAGCGACGACGACTCCGAGTAGGCAACGCCGGAGACGGCGCCGCGCGCCAGAGGTGCAGCGCGGCGCCGCCGTCGTGTGTGCGCGGCGCCGCATATCCGCGGTGCCGCCGCTATGCATCCGCGATCGCTGCCGCGATTCCGTGGTCCCTCGCTCACCCATGGTGAGCGAGTGGTGGGTCGGTGATGGGGAGGATGACGCGGAGCCCGTCGGTGCCGGGCTCGACGTCGGTGCCGCGCGGGCCCCCCGAGGACGCGTGGCGCCGCCGTCGCGTGGGTGCGGAGCCGGAATCGGCAACGGTGCGCGAACAATTGGCGCGTTCGTAGCCGGGCCGGTACGCAGGGTTCCTAAAATCCCGGGCCATGGCGAACGAGGGCAGTGGTCCGTCCACGATCTGTGCACTGCCGGGCTGCGCCGACCCGATCCCGCCGTCCCCGGAGGGCGGGCCGCCGCGCAAGTACTGCTGCAGCCGGCACCGCGTCGAGGCCCGCCGCCTCAGGCATGAGGCCCGACTCGCACAATTCGCCCGCCCAGATGAGCCGGCGCGTGCTGCCCGCCACGTCGAGGCGGCGCGTGCCGTCCGCCCAGGCAGGCCGGCGCGTGTCGTCCGCCCAGGCAGGCCGGCGCGTGTCGCATACCGCGCGGCCGCGGGCGCCGGTTGGACCGTCGGAACCGCCATCCGGCTGGGCAAGGCCACCGGCCGGCTGGGCATGGCGGTCGGCCGGGGCAGCGTGCGTGCGGGCAGGGGCGCAGCATCGGGTGTGGCTCGTGCCGGACGCCGGGCACTGGCCGGGATCGCGGTGGCGGCCGGGCGACTCCGCCCGGCGGACCGGCGATTGTGTCCGGCGGGCGGGCGGCTCCGTCCGGCGGGCGGGCGGTCGCGTCCAGTGGGCGGGGGGTTGCGTCCGGTGGGCGGGCGGCTGCGTCTGCCGGGTGTCCGGCCGGCGACGCGTGGTACGGCGGCGCTGGCCGGGCTGAGCGCGCTGATCCTGCTCGTTGTGCCCGGCCAGATGGGAGTACGCACCCCCGCCGGGGCAGCGCAGGTCGCCGCGGCGCCCCTACCGATCGTCGACACCGGCTGGCGGACGAACGCGGAACGCGTCCTCACCACGGTGGACGACCACCTGGCACTGATCGCCAAGGCCGAGAAGTCCTACGACACCTTCCCCGCGAAGCGCCGTACCGCCGAGCTGCGCGGATGGATGGAACGCCTCGACGCCAACGCCGGCGAACTCCGGCGGATCAAGGCGGCGATCGGCCCCGCACTCGAGACCGTACGCGGCTACGAGCGCCAGCGGACACGCCTCGCCGAGCTCCGGACACAGCTCGTGGCGGCCGTACGGGCCCGCGAGTCGCTGGAACGCATGCCGGAGTCCGCACGCCGCGCCGCGGGCGTCCGGATGCGCGAGCTGCAGAACCAGATCGACTCGCTCGGGCGCTCCCGCAGCACCCAGGAGGGCGTGGCCCGCGCCTGGGGGACCGAGGCGGTCGCGGCCACGCGGACCCGTACGCTGCAGCCGGCCCCCGACACCCCTGACCTCGTCGCCAAGGTGCTCCGGATCACCGAGCCGAAGAAGGAACCCGGCGCCGGTAGGGACGGTGCGCACCCGCAAGGCGACGTCAACGGCAGACCCGCGGACGACGGCGACGAGCGCAGACGTCCGGCACTGACCTCGGTCACCGGGCTGACCGGCGGGACCCGGGTACTGATGGCGCAGGAGGATCAGATCAGCAAGCCGATCTCGGAGGTCCGTGCGGGCGATCCGGTGATCGTGACCGATCTCGCCACCGGCGACCCCACGATCGCGACCGTACGGGGGGTGAGCCGGCGGACCGCCTGGATCACCCCGATCAAGATCACCACAAGGGGCGGCACGTTCACCGCCGGGCCGGCGCAACGGCTCTTGGACCACGAGAGCCGGCGCTGGGTCACCGCGGCCACGCTCGACTCCGGCGACACGCTCACCAGCCTGGTCCCCCCGGACGCCGGCCGGTGCGCGCAGACGGACCCGCCGCCTGACGGCTGCGACCACGGCCCTCACCCGCTGCCCATCGACGCCGTGAGCCGCGGCGCGGCGGCCACGGTCACGGTGTACGCGCTGAGCGTTTCCGGCGAACACAACTTCTACGTGGGCGGGCTCTACGGACCGGCCCTCGTCCAATGACTCCTCAGCCGATGAACGGCCGGCCGATTCACCGTCCTGGGTCGTCGGTCGCTCTCCGTGGCCGCGCCACCGGACTATCTTGCGAATGGAAGAACTTTCGGCTCATGCCGTTGACTTCCGTCCTTTCTTCGTTCGTAATATCCGGTCATGGCGAACGAAGGCCGTGGTGCGCCACGAATATGCGCGCTCCCTGGTTGTGACAACCCGGTGCCTCCCTCCGAGGAGGGCGGGCCACCACGGCGCTACTGCTGCGGCGAACATCGGGTGGAGGCCCGTAAGCGCCGGTACGAGGCCCGCCGCGCGGCGGCCGCCGCGACCGCCTCCCCGGTACGGTCCGGTGCCCGGCGGCGGGTGATCCGCAGCACCGCCGCCGCGGCTCGCGGGGCACCCGCACCGGCGGCCCGGCTGCACCCGCTCCGCCGCCACGGTACTCACCAGGAACACGCTCGCCATGACGGCCCTCGGCGCGCTCATCGCGGTGACCGTCCCCGGCGCGTTCGGCGCCGGGACGGTGGGCGAGGCGACCGCGCGCGAGCAGCGCGAGGCCGGTGAGACCCCGCCGGTCAAGGTCGACCTGGCCTGGGTGCCCAAGGCCAAGCGGACGCTGCGCAGCGTGGACGAGAACCTCTCCCGGATCGGTTCCGCGGAGAAGGCGTACGCCTCCGTCGCGGAGGAACGGCGCACCCCCGAGATACGCGGCTGGATGGCGGAGCTGGCCGTCAAGAAGGCCGAATTGACCGCATGCGAGAGGTGCTGAGAAAGGGCCTCCAGGCGGTCCGAGAATATGAGGCTTCACAGGAGGAGCTCGGCGAGATCATGCACAAGCTCGGTCTCGTCCAGAACGCCCGGAACTCGCTGCGCGAACTTTCCGAGGAATCGCGTGCGGCGGCGGGCGTGAAAATGGATGTGCTGGACCGCCAGATCGCCGATCTGGAACGGCAGACGAAGAACGTCGACGGCAAGGAGGTACGGGGCTGGGGCGAGAAGGCGCGCCGGGCCGGCCAGGAGCCGAGGACCGAGCCGTCGCCGGACACCGGCGGGCTCGTGGAGAACGCACAGATCACGGTGACCACGACGAACCGGGAAAGGCCCTCTATCTGTATCGGCTGGCGCGTGAGGCGGAAAGCGCGCGGTCCCGCGGCGTATGAGTCCGAGCCTGCCCCATACGAGTCTCAGCATCAGGACCACAGCTCGCAGCCGCAGGACCACTCCGGCACGGACGTCACCCACGTCGCCGACGGCACCACCACCGCCGTCGTCGGGAGTGACCCCAACTGCCCACCCTGCTGACCTGGGCATCCCCGGCGCCCGGCGCACCCCTGTGAGGTGCGCCGGGACGGGCCGGGGCGGCTAGGACAGGTCGTAGACGGTGAAGCCGTCCACGGTGGTGGCCGTGTGGTTGTTGGCCACCCACTGGGCGATCTCCTGGGAGGAACGGCTGCCGCCGTTGCCGCCCATCATCGACCCGCCGATGAAGTAGTGGATCCGCTTCTCGGCCACGTACTGCTTGAACTGCGCGAGCGTCGGCGCCGGGTCGGTGCCGTTGAACCCGCCGAGGGCCATCACCGGCTCCCCGGTCGCCAGCTGGTAGCCGGCCGCGTTGTTGGCGCCGACCGTCGCCGCCACCCAGGTGTAGGCGTCGCTGTCGCGCTCAAGCAGCAGCGTCAGCTGCGAGCTCGGCGTCCCCGCGCTCAGCAGCCCGCCCATTCCGCCGGGACCGCCCATGCCGCGCCGGTTCCTGCCCGGCCGCTCCGTCCTGCCCGGCCGCTCCGTCCTGCCCGGCCGCTCCGTCCTGGCCCTGACACTCCGCCCCTGGCCGGCGCCTGTGCCCTGGCCGGCCGTGCCCTGGCCGGCGCCCGGGGCGCCACCGGGGAAGCCGCCGCCGATCCGGCCCATGCCGGGGGGAGGGCCGCCGGGACCGCCGCCGCGGCCGCCAGGCCCGTCGGGACCGCGCCCACCGGGGCCGCCCATACCGAAGCCCGTGGACGGCCCGGCACTGGGGATGGAGCCCACGTGCGAAGTGGCGGCGGTATCGATCGCGTATGCGGCCGGCCCGGCGAGCACCGCGGCCAGCCCCACCCCGCCACGACGAGCCCGCCGCGCACCGGCAGCCGGGCGACCAGCGCCAGCCCGATCGCCGCGCCGAGCCCGGCGACCGGCACTGCGTACCGGAGCCAGGGCAGGAAGTCGGTGCTGCGCCCGAGCAGTACGAACCCCCAGACGGCGGTGGCCGCCACGACGACGGCCAGCGCGGCGGCGGCGCGGCGGTCGGACCGCCTGCGCCACAGCGCGACCCCGCCCATGCCGGCCAGCGCGCCGACGGCGGGCGCGAGCGCCACCGTGTAGTACGCGTGGAAGATCCCCTGCATGTGGCTGAAGACGAGCCCGGTCACGATCAGCCA
>WHSL01000220.1 GCA_009380095.1 Streptosporangiales bacterium
CCGGAGGTGGTCAGGCCGTCACCGGCCGCCATCCGCCGCGTGGCGTCGCCGTCGGAGCCGTTGTGCACGCTGGCGCCGCCCTCGCACATCGCGGCCGCCTGACCGGCCACGGCGAGCGCGTTGCCACAGATGTTGACCGGAGCGCTGACCGGCGCGTAGACCTGGTTCCCGCCGCCGGCGCTCCTGTCGCCGGAGGTGGTCATGTCCCCGCCCGAGTCGCGGTGGTTCACGACCTCGGCGCCGCCCTTACAGGTGGCGAAGGACTGGCCGCCGATCGCGATCGAGTTGCCGCAGATGTCGATGGGCGCCGAGACCGGCGCGTACGCCTGGTTCCCCGCGAGGAAGCCGCCGTCCCCGGAGGTGGTCCCGGTGCTGCCCCCCTTGTTCCGTACGCTGGCGCCGCCCTCGCACTGCGCGGCCGACTCGCCGAACACGGCGATGGAGTTGCCGCAGATGTCCGTCGGCGCGCTGATCGGGGCGTACAGCTGGTTGCCCGAGAGGGCCCCACCGTCCCCGGAGGTCCTTCCGCCGCCGGAGCCGGAGTTGTTGACCTTGGCACCGCCCTTGCACTTGGCGGCCGACTGACCGCCGACCGCCAGCGAGTTGCCGCAGCCGCTGATGGGGGCGCTGATCGGCGCCTCGAGCTGGTTGCCGCTCAGCAGCCCGCCGTCACCGCTGGTGGTGCGGTCGCCGCCGCCGTCCTTGTTCTTGACGGTCGCGCCGCCCTTGGACTTCGCCGCCGACTGCCCGGCGGCCGCGGCCGAGTTGCCGCTGACGTCGATCGGCACCGAGATGGGGGCGTGGATCTGGTTTCCGCTGCCTGCCGAGGCGTCGCCGCTGGTCGTGTCGGCAAAACCGACACCCGACCCGAAAGCGACGAACCCGGCGGTGAGCAGCGCCACGTGAGCCGTAGGCCGTGCCCACGAACGCATAGGTTCGCTCCTGTTGTGAATTTGTGCGGTGAATGGGATGAGAGATCGCCTGGGCGCCCGTACCTGGCGGGTACGCCGACGCACACGTCGGCCCCGGTCACACGCGTGCGACCGGAGCGGACGGACTAGTCAGGCGAGAAGGACGGCTCGTCCGCAGCCGTGCGGACGACCGGAGAGAGCGCGCCCATGACAGGGGCGCGCTGGAGCAGGCGGCGCTCGGCCGTCCACGACCGCGCCACGTCACCGACCCCGGGGAGCTGCTGACCCACACCGGAGCTCGAGGACGGAACCACGCCCGAGGCACCCTGGTGTTGAGAGCCTGGGTGCGAGGGCGGCGCGACCGGCAGATCGGCGGCCGGTGCCTGCTCGTTCGCGTGACGTACCGCGTCACGCTCGAAGGCCGAGGTCAGCGTCTCCAGCAGGAAGACGCCGTGCGGATCGGCCACGGGTCCCGCGCACCACGCGGCGCAACGGGCCTGGCCGGACACACCCCGGCCGTCCCCGCTCGCGCCCGGAGACGCGACTTGCGCGACGCTCCCGGGCAGCGGGGTGAGGATGTGGCCGGGGCTCGTACGGTCGAGCGCCAGCCGGGTGGTTCCGCTCAGCGGGGCGCCGAACTCCCGGGACTTCCCGAGGGCGGGCACCTTGCCGAGCAGTGGCACGCCGTGCGCCCGCGGGCCTGCGACCCGCCGGGCGACCGTACCGGCCTCGCCACCGTCACGGGCCTCCTGATCGGAGGCGTACAGCGGTGAGGAGACATGGGAGAGCCGGCCGCCGGTCCGCCGTACACCCTCGTGCCCGGTGGACTCGACGGTGTACGCGACCGCGTCGGTGGAGTGGATGCCCGGGCCGGCGACCTCGGTGCCGGGACGCCCGTCGGCGCGGGTCCCGTCCAGGTCGGCCACGGGTGCCTGCACGATGCCGGCCGCGGTCTCCGCGGGCGCGTCATCGGCGAGGGCCGAGGCGGCCCCGAACAGCCAGCCGACAACCGCGAACCCGCCCACGGCGAGCACACGGCGCGCCCGCGGGCGGGCGAGGACACGACGCAGCCCGGACATGACGGGATTGCCCCGCCTCCCCCGAGCTTCGTGCGTCACGCGCCGCCCCCCTGGCTGCGTCCCCCGAACTGCCACCGCATGCGAGCTGCACTCTCATGCGGTAAGCGACCATAGCAGTACGGAGAGTCACCTTCGCAAGCGTCTCCGTCAGCGGGGCGTGTCGCGGGGTGAGCGGTCGGGGCCGGGGCTCAGGACACGTCGAGGAAGCGGTCGAGGACCCGTACGCCGAACTTCAGGCCGTCCACCGGGACGCGCTCGTCGATCCCGTGGAACATGCCCGCGAAGTCGAGCTCGGCAGGGAGGCGGAGGGGGGCGAAGCCGTACCCCTTGATGCCGAGGCGGGAGAAGGACTTGGCGTCCGTACCGCCGGACAGGCAGTAAGGAACCGCCCGCGCGCCCGGGTCCTCCGCGCGCAGCGCGTCCGCCATCGCGGTGGTCAGCGCGCCGCCGAAGTCGCTCTCCAGCGCCACGTCGTGGTGGATGAACTCGCGGCGCACGTTCGGGCCGATCAGCTCGTCGATGGTGGCGAAGTACTCGTCCTCCAGGCCGGGCAGGAAACGGCCGTCCACCTGGGCCGTGGCCGTCTGCGGGATCACGTTGGCCTTGTAGCCGGCGTCCAGCACGGTGGGGTTCGCGGTGTGCCGCAGCGTCGCGCCCACCATCTTGGCGATCGACTCCAGCCCGGCGACGACCGACTCCGCGTCGTGCGGGTCGAACGGGACGCCCTTCGCCGCGCAGACCTCCTCGAGGAAGGTCCGTACCGTCTTGGTCAGCTGGATCGGGAACTCGTGCTGCCCGATCCTCGTCACCGCCGCGGCCAGCTCCGTCACCGCGTTGTCCCGGGCCACCATCGACCCGTGCCCGGCGCGGCCCTCGGCCACCAGCCGCATCCAGGCCAGGCCCTTCTCCGCCGTCTCGATCATGTAGAGGCGCAGGTCGTCGTCCACCGTGTAGCTGAAGCCGCCGACCTCGCCGACCGCCTCCGTGACGCCCTCGAACAGCTCGGGATGGTTGTTCACCAGCCAGCCGGCGCCCCACTTGCCGCCCGCCTCCTCGTCCGCGAGGAACGCGAGCACCACGTCGCGCGGTGGCTTGCGGCCCTCGCGCAGCCGCTGCCGTACGACGGCGAGGATCATGGCGTCCATGTCCTTCATGTCCACCGCGCCCCGGCCCCACAGGCAGCCGTCCTCGATCTCCCCGGAGAACGGGTCCACCCGCCAGTCCGCCCCGTTGGCCGGGACCACATCGAGGTGGCCGTGGAGGATCAGCGCGTCCCGGCCCGGGTCCTCGCCGGCGATGCGGGCCACCACGCTCGTACGCTTCGGATGCGACTCGAAGACCTGCGGCTCCAGGCCCACCTCGGCGAGCTTCTCCGCCACGTACTCCGCGGCCGCCCGCTCACCCGGGCCGGAGTGATCGCCGGGGTTGGAGGTATCGATCCGGAGCAGGTCACGGCAGAGATCGACGACCTCGTGCTCGGCATCGTGCGCGGCCCTGTTCGCGGCGGGAACGAGATCTGACAAGGCTGACTCCAACGTCGACGGTGGCGGCCTACGCTCCATCCTGTCGCGGACATGCGCGGATACCCACATCGCCCCCTGCGAGGCGTCCTGTGGACCCCCGAGATTTGCTATCGTGGGGCCGCCGACACGGAGATCCGTGTCGTCACTTGTCCGGGTGGCGGAATAGGCAGACGCGCTAGCTTGAGGTGCTAGTGCCCTCTAAGGGCATGGGGGTTCAAGTCCCCCCTCGGACACGGGATTACCCCATGGACTCGGGTGCAAGAGCTCGGTCTAGGAAGCCTCGGCGGCTTCTCTCGGACCGGGCTCTTCGTCGCTGACGCCGACGATTGTGCAGCCCGCCCGATCGCAGACGACGGCGTAACCACCCGACCGCAGCTGAGCGGCGACACGGGCCTGATCGGCGGCTTGATGGACGACGACGCCGGGCTGCCGGCCGAGCTCCGCGAGCAGGTGATCCTCACGCCGGTACAGGTACTTCGTAGCACCCGGGGAGCGTCGCTTCGCGCTGTCGTGGCCGTGCCGGCACCGGTAACCGGGGCGCTCGTTCACCCAGTGGGAGTCCATCCGGCGCCGGCAGTAGCCGCAGATCAGCAACCCAGCAAGCAGGTACCTGCGGACGCTTCCATCACTGGTGGGCCTAGCAGCGCGGACCTTCTGCGCCGTCACGAAATCGGCGTCTGAAACCAACGCGGGGTGGGAGCGGCGAGCCGAGACCGCCCAGTGATCCGAATCGGCCTGGCCGCTCGATGAGGCGTGCCGGTTCCAGACCTCGCGGCCGGTGTAGCGCGGGTTCTCCAAGATGGCCGCCACCGTGGTCACCACCCAGCCCTCACCCGAACGATGGGGGTTACGTTCCCGGTCGAAGCGCGACGGGCACGGGACTCCCCGCTCGTTCAGTTCCCGGGCGATGCCGGCCACGCTCACCCCAGCCAGTCGGTACGCGAAGATCCACCTCACCGTGGAGGCGGTGACCGGATCGGGGTCCAGCCGCTGTAACCGCCTACCCCAGGCAGCGTGCACCCGGTTCGGGTGCGGCCCCGCATCCACCAGCCGATACCCGTACGGAGGACGCCCACCGAGATAGCGGCCCTGTTCACACGCCTGGATCCGCATCGCCGCCAGCACCCGATAACGGGCCCGCAGCACCTCACGCCGCGACTGGGCACCCAGCATCATCAGCAACGTCCGATGCGCCGCATCCTCCAGGTCGACTGGGCCACCTGCCTCCGGAATCCACAGTCGCGTCCCGCGCTGTTCCAGCATCCCGGCGATCAACGCGTACTGATCGCCGGAGAACGCTCGCTCGAACTCGCCGACCACCACCGCATCGATCCCGCTGCCGGGATCGGCCAGAGCCTCCAGCAGCGCCGCCGCCCGCGGACGTTGCCCCCATGGCACCTCCCGGGACACACCGGCATCGAAGTAGTCCGCCACGATCACACCCGCACCGGCGATCAGCGACTCCGCCGCCTCACGCTGCCAGCCATGAGACGTCCACCGATCTTGATAACCAAGGGTCGACGTTCGCCCATAGAACGCAAACCGCACCCCACCATCTGCCGACGGGGCTCTGCCGGCTATTCGACGCCGAGCGGAGTCACGGCTCCTCCGATCAGCCCACGCACTAAACAGCTCAGGACTCTGCCGTTCGTCGACCAACGTCATGATGTCCTCCGGGATGAGACGACTCACCCGAACAGACGGCCAACCCCGCCAACCATGACGCCACATCGGCGCGGTGAGAGCGGAAGCTCCACGCACGTCGACGCCGGTTTTTCGGTTAGGCCCGGAGATCCCAATGCGGTTCCGGCACTGTTGACGATCTCAAGCATGCGACTCAAGGTCGAGCCCGGACGGCGATCCCGCACTCGCGTCGGAAGGTGCTTCCTGATGCTCGTCATGGACAACCGGTACGCCCCTGGCATGCGCAAATGGAACCTCCGCTTTGGGCTGACCTCACGCTGCAACATCCGCTGCCGGTACTGCCTGCCGGCTGGGAAGCAGCCGGTGATCACTCAGCCGTCGTTCGAGGAAGCCGTCGAGGTGTTGCAGGCTGCGCATGATCTTGGCTTCCGCCGGGTGCACTACACGGGCGGGGAGCCGACGGTGCGGCGGGACTTCGTTGACATCCTCCGTGCTGCCAAGGACATCGGGTACTCGCAGCAGATCGTCACGACCAATGGGTACCGGTTGCATCGGTTCCTGCCGGAGGCGGTGGAGGCGGGTCTGACTCGGGCGATCATCAGTATTGACACCCTGGACGAGCAGAAGAACCTATTCATCACGCGCTCGCACTTCCATTCGGACACGCTGAAGAGCATCGAGAGTGCTGTGGAGCTGCTGCCGACGATGACGAAGATCTCCTGCGTGACGATGCGGGACACGCTGGACGAGCTGCCTGCGTTCATCGAGTACGCGCAGGGGCTGAACAGTCGTGGCTGGCCGGGGAAGTTGGCGATCAAGCTCAACCAGTTCTTTCCGTCGAACCCCGCGCAGCTCACCGACGAGGGCGACCAGTTCTGGAAGGACCAGTTCGTCGAGGAAGACGTCATTCTCGAGGCCTTGGCGAAGGCGGGCGAGCTGAAGCCGATCGCGCGGGAGTCGATCGAGGGTGATAACCCGAGCTACAACTACTTCGAAGTCGGCGACAGCGGAGTCAAGGTCGCGGTGCTGGCGATGTTCAGCTGGGGGTATCCGTGTGGCGGTTGTTGGAAGCTGCGCATCAGCCCGCAGGGCCTGGCCACGATCTGCATCAGCCAGAAGGACCCGCCGGTGCTGTGGGGCATGGGCTTGGATGAGAAGCGGGAGACGTTCAAGCGGCTCACCGGCTACCGGGACAGCCCGCAGTTCGACATCGACTTCCCCGACCGCAGGCACTACCGGCCCCAGCTCGGTGAGCTGCGGTTCGACAAGGTGGCCGGCTCGGCCCGGCAGATCGTGTTCTTCGAGGACATCCTGACTCGCGACAAGACCGTTCCCGTTGTGCAGGAGAGCGCGTGTGGCTCGAACGGTTGTGCTTCGGCACCAGTACCTTCGCCGCCGGCAGACTGAGACCGGACAAGGACTCCCGCCCCGGAATCGCGACGCTCCGTGAGGCCGTACGGCAGGGCCTCCGTTGGATCCACTCGAATCCGCGACTGGGAACGCAGTGGGCGATCCGCGAAGCCGTCGCCGACGCGCCCGTACGGCACCTGATCAAGGCCGAGGCGGCGCTGGATGCCACGCCCACCCAGCGCCGCGACGCCATCTATGCGGCGATCGACGCCAGCCGCCGCAACCTCGGTACGGACCAGCTGCACGCGGTCGTATGGGAGATCGACCTGAAGCACACGCGCCATCACGCCCTGCTCGTCGACGAGAACGCCGTCGGAGACTTCTACGACGCGGGTGCCCAGATGATCCGCGACAGCGGAGTCGTCGACTCGCAGGTGGCGTACTGCCACTCACCCGCCCACTTGTGTGCAGCCAAACGATGCGAGCCGATCACCGGAATCGCGGCTCAGTACAACCAGGCCGAACCGTGGCCGGCCTTCTACTTGGACGGGCTGGAGGGCCCGTTCTTCGGGATGTCGCCGCTGAGACGTGGAGAGCTCGGTCCCAGCGCGGTGAGCTGGGCCGCTGCCCATCCCGCGGTTACCGCAGTCGTCGTCACCATGTCCACCCTCGAGCACCTCGCGGGTGTGAAAGCTGCCCTCGCCAGGCCGCCGTCGCTGGAGTCGGTCTGGGAGACGGCCCGAACGTGGCTGCCGCCGGGAGACCGCGAATGAGTTCTCCGGTGCTCGGCGTCAACTTCGGAACCCATGACGCGGCCGCGGCGATCGTGGATGACGGCCGCGTGCTGGCCGCCGCCGAAGAGGAGCGGTTCAGCCGCCGCAAGCACACGAAGGCCTTCCCCGCCGGCGCGATCGAGTTCTGCCTCCGTCACGCTGGGCTTACCGCTCACGAGTTGGCGGCAGTCGCCTTGTTCGTTGACCCTCGCAGACAGCTGCTATTGCCGCTGACCAACCAGTACTACGGGTTCCCCGCAGCGCTGGGCTCCCTGGCCTCCGATCTCGGCAAGTTCCGGCAGCGCCACCGCCTTGCGGAGACGATCACACGATCGGAGCTGATCTCGCCCCGCACTCGGCTGGTGCCGGTGCCCCACCACCGCGCACACGCGGCGAGCGCGTACCTGACCTCTCCGTTCGATGAAGCGCTGGTCGTCACCATCGACGGGCGAGGCGAGTACGAGACCGCCTGCATCTTCCAAGCCCGCGGCGGGCGCCTGACGAAAAGGCACTCGATCGTCTATCCGCACTCCATCGGCTATCTGTACAGCATGGTGACCCGCTACCTCGGCTTCCGGCCGCAGCGAGACGTACAAGGTGATGGGCCTGGCCGCGCACGGCTCACCAAGGATGGAAGGCGCTCTCCGGCGCTTGGCCCGGTTCGACTCGCGCCGAGGACGGTTCCGGCTGGACCTGCGCTACTTCGACCACCACGCCCGCCCCAGCGGAGCCCGGCACCTCTACAGCCCGGCCCTCACCGATCTGCTCGGCCCCGCCCGGCAGCCAGGCGAAGGCATCGACGACCGCCATCGCGACATCGCGCATGCATTGCAACGCCTCACCGAAGAGCTCGTCTGCGCCTACGTCGACTACGGACGGCGCCTCGCCCCGTCCCGGAACCTGTGCATGGCTGGAGGTGTCGCGTTCAACAGCGTCGCCAACGCCGCTGTCCTGTCCCGCGGCTGGTTCGACAACGTCTTCATCCAACCAGCAGCCGGAGACGCCGGCACCTCCATCGGGGCCGCCCTACTGGCATCCGGTCCCCGCACCGGGCGGCACGTCCTCACCGACGTATTCCTCGGCCCACAGGCAACCGAATCCGAGATCAAGTCCGCCCTTGAGGACCTGAGTGCTGATCAGGTGACTCAGGTGGACGATCCGCACGAGGTGGCCGCCGGCCTGCTGGCCGAGGGCAAGGTCATCGGCTGGTTCCAAGGCCGCATGGAGTTCGGGCCACGAGCCCTCGGCAACCGCAGCATCCTCGCCTCAGCCACCGACCCCCGCATGCTCGACCGCGTCAACGCGATGATCAAACGCCGCGAAACCTTCCGCCCGCTGGCACCTGCCGTGCTCGCCAAGCACGCCGGCGACTTCTTCCACCTGGAGCCCGCAGGCGAGCAGGTCTACCCGTTCATGCTCGCCACAGCGCCGGCTCGCCACCGCGCCCGGCGACTCATACCGGCGGTGGTCCACGTGGACGGCTCCGCCCGCGTTCAGACCGTCACCCGCGCCGGCAACCCCGGCCTGGCGCGCCTGCTCGAGGCCTACTACCGCCGTACCGGTATCCCTGTCCTGCTGAACACATCGTTCAACGGTGCTGACGAGCCGATCGTCTGCACTCCTGCCGACGCTGTCCGCACGTTCCGAAACTGTGGGCTCGACGCGCTCATCCTCGAAACCCACCTCATCCAAGTCGCGCGATGACCGACGTCCTCCTCGTGGTCTACAAGCCCTCAGGCGTCATGAGGACCTGTACGGCGGAGGAGACCGCGCTGTTCGCGCAAGCGTGGAACTCCGTCCTCGACTGGCTGAACGGCCG
>WHSL01000041.1 GCA_009380095.1 Streptosporangiales bacterium
CCATCAAGCCGAGCCGCCCACCCGCCGGGAAATCTTTCCCCCAACTTGTTGATCTCTGTCAGGCGTCGACGACTACGAGGTCCAGTACGGGGGGAGTTTCGCCGGCGGGGGGTTCCAGGGGGCCGGTGAGCCAGGTGGTGGGCTGGCGGGGATCGAGGCGGGCCACCGCCTCCGGGACCGTACCGACGATCTGCCGGGCGCGGACGACGCACACGTGGTGCCCGGTGAGCAGCAGCGCGCGCCGCCCCTGGGCCGGGCCGCCGTCCAGCACCACGGTCCCGGAGGCCGCGACCGCCACCGCGCAGCCGGTGACCACGCCACCCGCCTCGTCCAGGTCCGCGGGCGGCATCGCGGGCTCGTCCCGTACGACCCGTACGCCGTCCAGATCGGCGAGCCACGACCACGGCAGCCCCGGCGGCACCACGACCCGGTGCGCGTGCCGCGCCCACAACGCCGCGGCGACCGCCCGCGGCAGGTCCTCCAGCGCGGACACGTGCCGCACCGCCGCACCCGCCGCCGCGGCCCGCTCGGTGAACAGCGCCACCAGGTCCGTCCCCGCGGGCAGGGCCCGCGCGTACTCCCCCGGATCCGGCTTCGGCGCCTCCACGTCCGCGACGAGCTGAGCCCGCCGTACCCGCGCCAGGATCTCCTCCCGCGCCTCCCAGGTCACCGCCGTCGCCTCCGCCACCAGGCGCGGAATGTCTCCCGCGGCGGAGCGGGCAGGTCACGGGCGTCGGTCCAGCGGGCGAGCAGGCCCGGCAGGCGGCGGATCCGGCCGGTACGGCCCGCCAGCCGCGCCCACCGGCTGCCGGCCCGCTGCGCCGTCTCCATCCGCGCGGCGTCGCCGAGCACCCATTCGAGACCCTGCATGGCGAGCAGCTCGGGACCGGGCAGCGGGTTGGCCCGCCGCTCGTCGACGACCCGGCCGCGCAGCCGGAGCAGCAGCTCGGGCACGTCGATGCGGACCGGGCACACGTCCCCGCAGGCCCCGCAGAGCGTCGACGCGAACGGCAGCGAGGCCGCGGCGGTGCCGCGCGTGCCCTCCAGCAGCGGCGTACGGACCGCGCCCGCGGGACCGGCCCGATGCCCCGGATACCCGGCCGGGCCGACCCGCTCGTAGACCGGGCAGACGTCCGCGCACGCCGCGCAGCCGATGCACCACAGCGCCGTACGGCCCGCCGGATCGGCCAGCGCGTCGCTGCGGCCGCCGTCGATCAGCACCAGATGGAAGGAGCGCGGCCCGTCGCCCGGGGCGGTCCCGCACAGGGTCGCCACGGCCGGGCTCATCCGCTCCCCGTCCGAACGGGCCCGCAGCTGCAGCCAGACCTCGAGGTCCGCCCAGTCCCCCAGCACCTGGTCGATCCCCGCCACCGCCACTACCGTCGCCGCCCGCGCGACACGCCGTACGGCGGCGGCGCCCAGCACCACCACCGTCGCCGACTCGGCCACCACCGCGTCCACCCCGAACACCACCATCTCCGCCTCCACCTCACCCGCGCCGGTGGGCGGAGCCGTGAGGGAGAGCTCAGCGAGGAGGGGACCGGGGAGCCGGACGGCCGAGCCGGCGTCCTTTTCGAGGCGGGTGACGAGGTCCGCGGCCTCGGCGGGGTCCCGGGCCCAGTGCAGCCGACCGCCAGCCGCACTGACCTCGGCCTCCAGCTGCAGCAGACGGGCCTCCAGGTCGTACAGGACGGCGTCCCGCCGTCGGGCGCCGGCGTCGCGCAACCCCTCCCAGTCGGAGAGCTCGCCGACCGCGGCGTCGCGACGGGCACGGCGCCGCGCCGACTCCTGGCGCAGCCGGGACCGGGAACCCGCGTCGGTGAGGGCCTCCCGGGCCGTCTCCGCGAACCGCGGCTCGTCCGGCCCGTCCGGATCCTGGACGATCCAGCCCTCGCGCGGGGACTGCCCCCGCACCAGCAGGTGGAGCCACGGCGACCGGCTCACGCCACCACCACCCCCCGGCGTAACCCTCGCCGTCCACCGCCCCCGGGCATGCCTCGGCCGGCGCCTCGGGGCGCCGCCTGAGCCGCGGCCGCGGGGCTGTTCACGTCGGTCCCCCGGCGGGGGTGGCGAGGATCTCCGCCAGGTGCATGACGCGCAGGCCGCTGCGGAGCCGGGACATGGCCCCGCCGATGTGGAGCAGGCAGCCGTCGTCCACCGCGCAGACCACCTCCGCGCCGGACTCGGTGAGATGACCCACCTTGTCGGCGACGAGCGCCACCGAGGTGTCGGCGTTCTTCATCGCGAACGGGCCGCCGAAGCCGCAGCACTCCTCCGCGCGGCCGAACGGGACGAGCTCGAGGCCCCGTACGGCCCGCAGCAGCGTCAGCGGCCTGTCCCCCGCGCGCAACCCCCGCAGCGCGTGGCAGGTGGGGTGGTACGCGACCCGGTGCGGGAACTCCGCGCCGACGTCGGTGACCCCGAGCACGTCGACGAGGAGCTCGGACAGCTCGTGGACCGCGAGGTCCGGATCGGCACGGCGGACGGTCACGGCGCAGGAGGCGGAGGGCGTGACGATCGCGTCGGCCCTGGCGGCGGCCGCGGTGAACACGTCCGTGAAGCGGCGGCTCAGCGCGGCCGCCTCCCTGCGGTAGCCGGCCGCCAGGTGCCACTGGCCACAACAGGTCTGCGCCTCGGGATAGATCACCTCGTGGCCGAGCCGCTCGAGGAGCCGGACCACGGCCTGGGGGGTCGCGGGCAGGAGGGTGTCGTCGAAACACGGCGCGAACAGCACGATCCGCACGACTCACCTCCCCCTTTCGCGTGCGACTCCCCCGCGATGAGCCCATCGTAGAGCCGCCTCGAGCCAGGGGTTCGGCGACCTTGACGGCGTTTCACCTCGATGATCCCGATTCCGCCGCGTGTCGCACTTGAGAATCCGGGGGCAACGATGGGCAGAGTGGACGCAGAATGGTGACCAGGACCGGCTCGAAAGGGGGGAAGGGCACGTGGGTGCATCCACCTGCACAACCATCCCAATGGGCTATGTCGGTCCTGACGACCGGCCAGCAGACTGGACCCGTCGATGTGACCGAGGCCACGTGCGCCATCGTCCAGGTGCCGCACGGCCATTCGGCCCGACGGGGGCCCTCACCGTGCAGCGGAGCGCCGTGCCACCGCGCGGCCGAAGCACGACAGGGGCACCCGCTCCACCACCAACAGGAAACGGAAGAAGGAACCGGAGGCACGACCATGTGCCCGCACCAGCCACCATGTCCCCCACCGGACTCGCCTGACCACGACCGGGCGCGCAGCGTCGCCTACCACCCGGAACAGGGGTGGAGCCTGCTGTGCAACGGAGTGGTCGTCTTCGACGACACCGGCGAGTTGCTCCCCGACGGCGCCGTGGTCAAGCCGCACCGACCCACCTCATCCACGGCCGCCTGAGGGGATCGGTTCGACTCCCCCGCGCCGAACCATGCCGTACCGCACGCGACCCAGTGATCCGCTGGAGGACTAGCCCGTTCGGGTGATCTTGAGGAGTCCTCCCAGCCAGTCCCCCACGACCGACGCGACCGCCCCCGGGTTCTTGCTCAGGGCATGGCCCTCCCCGGGAAGCACCACGAGGCGCGTCGCGTCAGCCGCGTCCGGCACCCCGAAGGGATCCCGGTCGCCGTTGACCACCAGCGTGTCCACTCCGCTGGCCCGCAGCTCTTCCGCCCGGCTGCGTTCGGGCCTGCCCGGCGGATGCAGCGGGAACGCCAGCGCCACCACGGCGCGCACCCCCAGCTCCCCCGCCGTACGGCAGGCCACCCGCGCCCCGTTGCTGCGACCCCCCGTGACCAGCGGCACGTCCGCGCCGTACCGCTCCGTGAGCCCGCGGACCGCCGCCACGAACGCCGCGTCCTGCGTCCCGGTGTTCGCCCCCGGCATCTTCCGGCCGGCGACCCGGTACGGCTGCAGCAGCCGCGCGACCGTGCCGCCCAGCGCCACCGCCTCGTCCCGTACGGCGAGCAGGTCCGCGGAGTCCACGCCGCCGCCCGCGCCGTGCGTCAGCACCAGTAGGAAGCGCGGCGCGGTCACGGCGTCCACGTCCGCGGCGGCGGGACCGTGCGGGGTCTCCAGGTCCACTCGGGTCACCAGTCCGCCAGGTCCGCCTGCGCGACGACCTTCTTGATCGCCACGCGCACCACGTACTCCCCGGGCACGCCGTTACGGGCGCCGAACTCCTCGGCCCGGCCCGCGCCCATGTAGCGCCCGCCCACGATGGTGGCGATGCGGCGCGACTCCGCCGGGTCGTCGACGAGGGTGGCCTCCCCCTCGATGGACACGAACGAGAACGGCGGGTCGTCGTCCTCCACGCAGATCGCGATGTGCGGGTTTTCGCGGAGCGCGCGGGCCTTCACGCCCTTGTGATACGTGGTGAACGCGAGGTCGTCGCCGTCGAGGGTGATCCACACGGGGGTGACGTGTGGGCGGCCGTCGGGGCGCACCACCGCGACCTTGCCGGTCCGCGTCCCCTCCAAGACGAAGGCGCGCCACTCCTCCTCGGTCATGTTCCTCATGCGCACGATCTTCCCCCACGAGCCCCGCTTACCCCGCCTCGGGGCGGTTCCGCGCGACGGCGTACGACCGGCCCGGCCGAGCGACGGGGCGCCCGTGGCCGGCGGGCGTTAGGAGGCGGCGCGGCGGTCGGTGGGGGTGGTCTCGGCGGGGAGGAGGTCGCGGGCCAGGGTGGCGAGATCGAGTTTCAGCACCTCGGCCAGGGCGGCCACGGTGAAGAACGCCGGGCTGGAGATGGCCCCGCGCTCGATCTTGCGCAGCGTGTCGATGGACAGCCCCGCCTCGGCGGCGACCTCGGCGGCGCTGCGCGGCCCGCGCGCCGCCCGCAGCACCTGCCCCAGGGCGCGCCCGCGGTCACGCTGCTCGCCGACGGCTGGTCGATCGCCACCGCCGACGGCAGCCGCGCCGCCCACGCCGAACACACACCATCGCCATCACCGCGGACGGCCCCCAGCTCCTCACCGCCCCCTAACACCCACCCCTGGGCTCCGCCCGCCGTCCGTGGACGGCGGAGCGGGCCAGCCGGACAGCAAGACGAGCCGCTCCCCGCAAGGCCCTGCCCCTCGGGCCGGCGGGGCGGGCGGCCCCTGCCCACGGGCCCTGCTCGCCGGGTCAGCGAGGGCGGAGTGGTGGCCGCCAGTGGAGCGCGATGCGGCCCTGCCCGTCGGGTCAGCAGGTGGTGGTGCGCGGCCGGTCGAGGGCGACCCGGCCCGGCCTGTCGGGTCAGCGGGTGGTGGTGTGGGGCCAGTCGGGTGGGAGGACGTCGGTGTCGGAGGCGAGGGCGCGGCGGAGGCGTTCGCGGAAGCTGGCGTGGAGGTCGTCGCCCCAGACGTACTCGCTCGGCAGTCGGAGAGCCTCGCCCGTGGCGCCGCGCAGGGCCGGGTCGTCGGCCCGGCCGCGGCGGGACCCGGTGGCGGGTGCTTGTGCGTACGGCACGGCGAGCAGGGCGTACATCCGGTCGAGGGCGCCGAACGCCTCGCCTGCCAGCATCGGCAGGCTCCCCCCGCGCACGGCCGACTCCAGGTACGGCTCCCACCACCGCTCCACCTCCGGCGCCGCGGGCTCCCCAACGGCGTCGTCGGGCCGGTCCCCGCTCCCGTCCCGCGGCCACTGGCCCTGCTGGGCATCCGCCCACTCCGCATCCCGAGGCTCCGGGGCATGGTGGCCCTCGGCGCCCAGCCCCCCGGCGCCGCGCCCCCCGGCGTCCCGCCGCTCCAGGAACCCTCCGTCCTCCGTGGCCTCATCGGCGGCGGGGTCCGCCGCGGGGAAGCCGCGGCGGAGGCGGGCTCGGATGTCGGCGGCGATCACCGGGTCGGGATGGGTGAGTCCTATCCCCCACGTCTCGGCCGCCGCCTCGTCGTCGCCGCGCAGCGGCAGGCCCCGCGCCAGAAGCTCCACCGCGAGCGGCGTCACCTCCGGGTCGCCCGACTCCGCCGCCTGCGTGAACGCCCGCAGCGCCTGCTCCAGCCGGAGGATCCCGAGCAGCAGCCGCAACGGCGGGAACTCCACCGCGGCGAGCCCGGCCTCGGCGACCGCCAGCGCGTCGTCGGCCTCGCCCGCGTCGAGCAGCCGCCCGGCGAGGTCGTGTGCGGCGGCACCCGCGAACAGCGGATCGCCGCTATCCAGCGCCGCCCGCCAGTGCTCGGACGCCTCCTCGGAACGGCCATCCGCGTCGGCGAGCCGCCCCAGCCCGTAGTGCGCGGCGGGCGCATACCCAGAGTGCTCGGCGTCCAGCACAGCGGCCCACGCCGCCTGCTCGCCCGCATCGTCGCCCTCCCACCGGCAGAGCAGCGCCAGATGGTACGCGGCGCGCGGCCCGTACTCCGGGTGCCCGGTGGCCATCGCGGCCCGGTCCGCCTCCCGGGCCCCTTCGTGGTCCCCCAGGTCCTGCAGCGCCACGGCCAGGCCGAGCGCCGCCTCCGCCCGGAACGCCTCGGCCCCGCCTCGCACGACCTCCTCGAAGATGGCGGCGGCGGCCTCCAGATCCCCCTCCTGGGCGAGCCGCCGCGCCCGCGAACACCGCTCGGCGGCCCCGTCACCGTGGTCGCCAGCCCCGTCACCGTCGGCCGGCTCGGCACCGTGCGCGCCGTCCCCGTCACCCACGACCGGCTCGGCGCCACCCTCGGCCGGCTCGGGGCCGTGCTGGCCGTCCCCGTCACCCTCGGCCGACTCAGCCCCACCCTCGGCCGACTCAGCCCCACCCTCGGCCGACTCAGCCCCACCCTCGGCCGACTCGGCCCCACCCTCGGGCGGCGCGCCGTCACCGCCCGTCGCGGTGCCGGAGGGAGCCTCGCCGGGAGAGGTCGCAGCCATCGGTGTCACCTTCCCGCGATCGACGCCATCGCTTGCCGAGCGTAGCGACAGGGACCGACAGCGTCCCGGCACATGGCCGAATGTCGCCGCCTTTCACGGCGTCACGCCCGGGAACGTACGCCCCCGGGCGTGTCGCGCTCCGGACCGCACCACGGCCCACGAGCAACGCCGGCCGCTCAGCCCTCGAACGCCTCCGGCGGCGGGCAGGCGCACACGAGGTTGCGGTCCCCGTACGCCTGGTCGATCCGCCGCACCGGCGACCAGTACTTGGCCCGCCGCAGCGACGGCAGCGGATACGCCGCCTCCTCCCGCCCGTACGGGTGCTTCCAGTCGTCGGCCACCAGCGACTCCGCGGTGTGCGGCGCGCCCCGCAGCGGATTGTCGCCTGCGTCCAGCTCCCCGGCGGCGATCCGCTCGATCTCGCCCCGGATCGCGATGAGCGCGTCACAGAACCGGTCCAGCTCCGCGAGGTCCTCGCTCTCCGTCGGCTCGATCATCAGTGTGCCCGCCACCGGGAACGACATCGTCGGCGCGTGGAACCCGTAGTCGATCAGGCGCTTGGCCACATCGTCCACGGTGACCCCGGTCTCCTTGGTGATCTTCCGGAGATCGATGATGCACTCGTGCGCCACCAGCCCCTCGTTGCCGGTGTACAGCACCGGGTAGTGCCCGGCCAGCCGGGACGCCACGTAGTTGGCCGCGAGCACCGCCACCTCGGTGGCCGCCTTCAGCCCTTCGGCCCCCATCATCCGCACGTACGCCCAGGAGATCGGGAGGATCCCCGCCGACCCCCAGGGCGCCGCGGAGATCGGCCCCACCCCGGTACGCGGCCCGGCCTCATCCTGCAGCGGATGGTTCGGCAGGTGCGGCGCGAGGTGCGCCCGTACCGCCACCGGCCCCACCCCGGGACCGCCCCCGCCGTGCGGGATGCAGAACGTCTTGTGCAGGTTGAGGTGCGAGACGTCGGCGCCGAATTCGCCCGGCCGGGCCAGCCCGACCAGCGCGTTCAGATTGGCGCCGTCCACGTACACCTGGCCGCCGGCCTCGTGCACGAGCCGGCACACCTCGGTCACCGTGTCCTCGTACACGCCGTGCGTGGAAGGGTAGGTGATCATGATTCCCGCGAGCGCGAGGCGGTGCTGCTCGAGCTTGGCGCGCAGGTCGTCCATGTCGATGTTGCCGTCGTCATCGCAGGCCACGACCACGACCTTCATGCCGGCCATGACCGCGCTGGCCGCGTTGGTGCCGTGCGCCGAGGACGGGATCAGGCAGACCGTACGGTGCCCCTCCCCGCGCTCGGCGTGGTAGGCGCTGATGGCCAGCAGCCCGGCGAACTCCCCCTGGGAGCCGGCGTTGGGCTGCAGCGACACCGCGTCGTACCCGGTGAGCTCGCACAGCCAGCGCTCCAGGTCATGGATGAGCCGGAGGTACCCCGCGGCCTGGTCGGCGGGGGCGAACGGGTGCAGTCCGGCGAACTCCGGCCAGGTCACCGGCTCCATCTCGGTTGTCGCGTTGAGCTTCATCGTGCAGGAGCCCAGCGGGATCATCGACCGGTCCAGCGCCACGTCCTTGTCGGCGAGCCGCCGCAGGTACCGCAGCATCGCCGTCTCCGACCGGTGCGTGTGGAACACCGGGTGGGTGAGGAACTCACCGGTACGGAGCAGCGCGGACGGCAGCGCCGACGACGCGCCCTCCCCCGCCCCGGCCTCAGCCTTCGCGCCCTGGCAGGCGAGCCCGAAGGAGTCGATCACCAGCCGCACGTCCGCGTCCGTGGTGGTCTCGTCGCAGGCCACCCCGACGTGGTCGGCGTCGGCGAACCGCAGGTTGACGCCCTTGTCCCGGGCGGTCTCCACCACGTCGGCGGCCCGCCCCGGCACCCGGGCGAGCACCGTGTCGAAGAACGCGTCGTGGACGACGGTCACGCCGGAGACCGTACGGAGCCCGGCCGCCAGTGCCGCGGCCCGCGCGTGCACCCGGCGGGCGATCCCGGCGAGCCCGTCCGGCCCGTGATACACCGCGTACATGCTCGCCATCACCGCGAGCAGCACCTGCGCGGTGCAGATGTTGCTGGTGGCCTTCTCCCGCCGGATGTGCTGCTCACGCGTCTGCAGCGCGAGCCGGTACGCGGGGTTGCCGTCCGCGTCGACCGACACCCCGACGAGGCGCCCGGGGAGTTGCCGCTGCAGGCCGTCGCGCACCGACATGTAGCCGGCGTGCGGGCCGCCGAAGCCGAGCGGCACCCCGAACCGCTGCGTCGAGCCGACCGCGATGTCCGCGCCGAGCTCGCCGGGCGGCGTCAGCAGGGTCAGCGCCAGCAGGTCCGCGGCCATCACCACCTGCGCGGCGGCCTCGTGCGCGGCGGCGATCAGCTCCCGGTGATCCCGTACGGCCCCCGAGGCGCCCGGATACTGCAGCAGCACGCCGAACACGCCATCAGTCTCCGGCAGCCAGTCCGCCAGGTCCGCGACGATCAGATCGATCCCCAGCGGTACGGCGCGGGTGCGCAGCACCGCCAGCGTCTGCGGCAGGCAGTCCGCGTCGGCCACGAACACCGACGCGTCGCCCTTGGTGGCCCGGCGCGCCAGCGTCATCGCCTCGGCCGCGGCGGTCGCCTCGTCGAGCAGCGAGGCCCCGGCCACCGGCAGCCCGGTCAGGTCGCCGACCATGGTCTGGAAGTTGAGCAGCGCCTCCAGCCGGCCCTGGGAGATCTCCGGCTGGTACGGCGTATAGGCGGTGTACCAGGCCGGGTTCTCCAGCACGTTCCGCTTGATCACGCCCGGCGTGTACGTGTCGTGATAGCCCAGCCCGATCATCGGGGTGAGCACCCGGTTCTGGTCCGCCAGGGCACGCAGCTCGGCGAGGGCCTGCACCTCACTCGCCGGCTCCGGCAGCGACAACGGCCGCTCCGTACGGATCACCGGCGGCACGGCCGCACCGGTGAGCGCGTCGAGATCACCGCGCCCCACGGCGGCGAGCATCTTCTCCTGCTCACCGGTGGACGGCCCGATATGCCGCCCGGCGAACCCGCCCAGCGCGGAGTCATTGGGAACAGAGTCGCCCGGCGCTGTGGAAATCGGCCGTTCGGTCATGGAGGACCCTCCTGGTCAGCGACGACCGGGGCGCGTCGCCCGCGCCCCTGCTGGCCTCCCCCTCTGTCATGCGACCTGAGAGCTTCACCGCGCGGACCCCAGGGCCCGTGCCGCGGCTTGCACCGTCGGTGAGGCGCCATGACGCGCCTACTTTCCAGAGTCGCCTGACCCGAACGGTCCTTTTGCCTGAGAGGTTCCGGGGAGGGTTGCCCCTTCGGCGCCCCGTACCGGCTGCACGGAGTCTCTCCCGGACGGGTTCAACGGCGTCATCGAGCCTACCGCGATCCGCCGGGCGAGGAGATCGTCGCCACGGCCACGAGCCCCCGCCTTTACAAAGTAAGCCACGACCGGAAGCGCGCTGACCTCCCGCCAACGCGTCGTACCCGGGCAAGGAACGAACCCGGGCGCGGCGCCCGCCGGCGGGCACGGAAACGGCCGGGCGGGAAACGCGTCCCGGCCCGGCCGTGAAGGTTCTGAGGCGTCAGCCCGCCGCGCGCCGGCCCTTGCGGCGCTTGGCCAGCTCGTCGCCGGGGTGGTCGCCTCCGTCGGTGACCTCACCGTCGTCGCCGATGCTCTCGGCGGGCAACTCGGCCAGCGACCCCTCGACCTCGCGCCAGACCCGGCCGAGCGCGATGCCGAACACACCCTGTCCGCCTTGCAGCAGATCGACGACCTCATCGGGCGACATGCACTCGTACACGCTGACCCCGTCGCTCATCAACGTGATGCGCGCCAGATCGTCGATGCCCCGCTCACGCAGGTGCTGCACCGCGGTACGGATCTGTTGCAGGGATATGCCGGTGTCCAGCAACCGCTTGACGACCTTGAGCACAAGGATGTCGCGGAAGCTGTAAAGCCGCTGACTGCCCGACCCGTGCGCGGGACGCACGCTCGGCTCGACGAGACCGGTACGCGCCCAGTAGTCGAGCTGCCGGTAGGTGATACCCGCCGCCGAACAGGCGGTGGGGCCTCGATACCCCACACCCTCGGGGCGTGACGAGAGCTCGTCGGCGAAAAGCAGGCCCTGCTCCCCCGCGAGCTGCCGGGCTTGATCACGCTCATGCCGATCGCCGGACGTTCGACCCTCGCCGCTGGTAACCGCCACGCCGACCTCCGGTCTCACATCCCCCGCGGCGAACAGGGGAGACGAAAATTACACCGCGGGTGTTTCAACTTGAACGGTAGGTCCCGCCCATACGTAGCGTCAACGACCGGGCTCGGCGCGTCGCGCGGCATCATGTGGCAAAACGCGCTACGTCGTACGGCCGAAGTCCTCGGGCGTGATGGTGTCCAGGAACTCCCGGAACTTCTCCACCTCGTCCTCCTGCTCGTCCGGGATCGACACCCCGGCCTCGGAGAGGACCTCCTCGCTGGCGTGGATCGCGGCGCCGGTGCGCAGTGCGAGTGCGATCGAGTCCGACGGCCGGGCGCTGACCTCCGTGCCGTTGGAGAAGACGAGATCGGCGAAGAAGATGCTCTCGCGCAGCGCGGTGATGTTCACGGTCTGCAACGTGACGCCGAACGCCTCGAGCACGTCGCGGAACAGATCATGGGTGAGCGGCCGGGCGGGCAGCACACCCTGCTGCGCGAACGCGATGGCGGAGGCCTCGACCGCGCCGATCCAGATCGGCAGGTACCGATCCCCGGCCGTCTCCTTGAGCAGGACGATCGGCTGGTTGGAGGGCATCTCGACCCGGACGCCGACGACCTCCATCTGAACCACTTGCGGCTCCGTCCCACGACTTCTGATGCCGGCGGCCCTCGGCGTGCGGCCCTGTGCCGCCTACCGCGCCCACACTGCCTTCACTGCAAAAGTACACCTATGCCCCGACGGAGCGACCGCACCGAGCACACCGATTCCGACCGACCGGACCTCATTTGCCCTACCCCGCCCGCTCGAGTGGGAACCGGCCCGGCGCGCGGTCCCGCGCTCGCGCGGGAACCCGTCCGGCCGTACCGCTGGTCACAGGCGTCGCAGCCCGGCCTCGATGAGGGCCGAGTGCAGCCGCAGCGCCATCACCGCCATCTCCCGCGCGGTCTCCCGGGCCCGGTCGTGCGCCCCCGGCCCGCGCTGCCGCAACAGCGGCGCCACGACCTGCTCGATCAGCCCGAGCTCCCGGTCGGCGGAGGCCTTCACGGCGCGCAGGTGACGCGCGTGCAGGCCGAACCGGCGCAGCTCCTCCACCGCGCGCAGCACGGTCAGGTCGGTGGCGTCGAACCGGCCACCGCGGTGCAGCAGGCCGTACTCCTCCAGCTCGGCGAGGCGTTCCTCACTGACGCCCGCAACCTGGCGCAGCTCCGCCCGCGTATAGCTGACGTCCGCGTCCTCGGCCGGCGTGCCCGCCTTGGCGGCGGCCAGCGCGCGCGGCGCCCGCAGCCCGGCCAGCGGCCCGTCCTCCGGCGTCTCGCCCCGGTCCAGCGCGGCGAGATGCTCCTTGATCACTCGGAGCGGCAGGTAGTGATCGCGCTGCGCGAGCAGGACGAACCGCAGCCGCTCCACGTCGCCGGTGGTGAACCGGCGGTATCCCGACGGCGCACGGGCCGGCTCGATGAGTCCCTCCGACTCCAAGAACCTGATCTTGGAGATCGTCACATCGGGAAACTCGCCCCGGACCATGCCGAGCACCTCGCCGATGCTCATGTACGCCCGCGCGGCCTCCGCGCCCATGCACTCCCCAACACTCAGTCGGCCGACTCAGGCGGCCCCGCTGCCTGAGGGTGCCGCGCCCGTACTCACCGCGGCGAACGCGGCCTACCCCCCGGCGGCCGCGTGCCGCGGATTGGTGAGGAAGACCAGCCGGAACTTGCCGATCTGCACCTCGTCACCGCCGCCGAGGACCGCCTCCTCGATGCGCTCGCGGTTGACGTAGGTGCCGTTGAGGCTCCCCACGTCGCGCACGCTGAACACACCGTCACGACGATAGAACTCCACGTGCCGGCGGGACACCGTCACATCATCGAGGAAGATGTCGCTCTCCGGGTGGCGACCCGCCGTGGTGAGATCACTGTCGAGCAGGAACCTGCTCCCGGCGTTCGGACCGCGCTTGACCACGAGCAGCGCGGTCCCCGCGGGCAGGGCGTCCAGCGTGTCCGGGTCGGCCACGACCTCCTCGCCCTGTTCGCCCTCCAGCGCCTCGATCCCGGTGATGGAGATCGTCGAGGTGGTCTCGCCGGCGTGCTCGCGCTCGGGCCTGGCCTGCTGTAGCGGGTGGCCACAGTTGGAGCAGAAGCGCGCGTCGCCAGGGTTGGCGTGACCGCACTGCGTGCAGTAAACGCTCGGCATGGGTGGGCTCGGCCTCCTACCGCGGGTCAGCGGTGATCGTCATGCTCGGGGTGGACAGGCCGGGTCGGCGCCGCGGGGAACCGCTCGGGCGCGGAACCGCTGTCGGCTGCGGACGCCGGCGTCTGTGCACGTTCTTCAAGCTACCGGTGCCGCGGAGGGATGGTCCACACGCGGATCGACACCCCGGCCCCGGTGCTCACCGTACCGGTCGCCGTCGCGATCACGGGGCCGACACCGACGCGGCGTAGGCGTCCGCGTCCATCAGGCCGTCCAGGGCGGCGGCCAGCCCTTCCGAGTCCGGCGCCTCGATCTCCACCATCCAGCCGTCGCCGTACGGATCGGAGTTGACCAGATCCGGCTGCGTGTCGAGCGCGTCGTTGCGGGCGACGACCGAGCCGCTGACCGGTGCGAAGAGATCGGAGACGCTCTTGGTCGACTCCACCTCGCCGAACGGGTCGCCGGCGGTGACCGCCGCGCCCGGCTCGGGCAGGGACACGTACACCACGTCGCCGAGCTGCTCCTGCGCGTACTGGGTGATGCCGACCCGCACGACCCCCGGGCGGTCCGCACGGCGGACCCACTCATGCTCGGCGGTGTACTTCACGTCATCCGGAAACGCCACGGGTCACCCTCCTCCTACCGGACCCGGCCGCCGCCGCGGCCGGTCCCTGGGAGCGTAACCCAGGCCCCCGCGGCGATGATCACGCCATACCGGGCGTGTCGGGCATCGAATCAGCCACCGCCGCCGGCGCTGCCGGTCGGGCCCGGCCCGGGCGCCTCGCGCACCGCGGAGACGGTCAGTTTCGGGTACTTCGTCGCCACCCCGGTCGCGCCGAGTCCGCGCAGCGTCTCGGTGACGCCGCCGGGGATGTCCAGCGCGGTGGCCAGCGTGTCCGGGTCGCCGATCACCCGGAACCGGTACGGCGCCCGCAGCGCCCGCCCGTCCAGCCGTACGGCGCCGCCGGCGTCGGTGAAGTGGCTGCTCACGATCAGCCGTACCTCGTTGACCTGGATCACCTCGGCGCCCGCGTCGCGCAGCTCCTGCAGCGTGTCGAGCAGCACCCCGGCGTCCACCCGGCCCTGCGGGTCCACGATGGTCAGCTCGATGCCCGGCCCCGCGACGGGGACGGTGCCGGCCAGCACCCCGTACGTCCACGCCCGGTCGCGCGCCTCCTGCAACGCCGTGTCGCCCTTGGTGTCCCGCTCCAGCTGGGCCTTCGTGCTCTGCAGGTTGGCCAGGTCCTGGCGCAGCCGGTCGGAGCGCTGCGCGAGGTCGTCGAGCACGCCGACCAGCTCGTCCTGGCGGGCGGTGGCGAACTTGGCATCGCCCCGCCCGGACTCCACCTGCGTCGCGACCGCGAAGCCCACCACCAGGCAGAGCAGGCCCACGAGCAGCTGGCCGCCGTTAAGCCGAGGGCGCAGCAGGGCGCCCAGCGTGGGGCGCTCGTTAGGCGCGTCCGTCGCGTCAGGCGCGTCCGGGGCCGCAGGCTCCTCCCGCTCCGGCCGGGTGTCGTCGTCGTTCTCGGATGTGCTCACGCTCGGAACAGCCTTCTGCGAATCGCCGCCAGGTTCGTGAAGATACGGATGCCCAGCACGACCACCACCCCCGTTGTCAGCTGCGACCCCACGCCGAGCCGGTCACCGACGAAGACGATCAGCGCCGCCACGATCGTGTTCGACACGAACGAGACGACGAACACCTTCTCGTCGAAGACCCCCTCCAGCCGCGCCCGCAGCCCGCCGAACATCGCGTCCAGCGAGGCCACGATCGCGATCGGCAGGTACGGCTGCAGCCACAGCGGCACGTCGGGCTGCAGCGCGAACCCGATGACCACGCCCGCGAGCAGGCCGATCACGGCGATCATCCGCCCCGCACCTCCTTCGCGTAGCGCAGCGGGGGCGCCCCCGCCTTCGGCAGCTCTACGGACGATTCCTCCCGCAGGTCGTAACGGATGCCGAAGGTGGACTGCAGGGTACGCATGTGCCTCCCGGCCTCCGAATCGGCCAGCTCCACCTGGATGTCCCCCGGGTCACCGACGACACTGATCTCGTACGGCGGGCTGATCGGCCGGTAGTCGACCAGAATGGCCTCCCCCGCGGCCCGGATCGCCGTCGTGGCGGTGAGCCGCCGGCCGTTGATCGCGATGCCCTGGGCCCCCGCCGCCCACAGCCCGTTCACGAGCGTCTGCAGATCATGATCGTAGATGTGGCCGCTGACCGGCGAATCGGGGGACGGCCCCTCCGGCGGCGGCCCGTCGTCCACGCTGATCAGCAGCCCGGCGCCGCTCATCTCGGCGGCCGCGGCGCGCGGCGCCAGCCGGGACAGCTCGTCGCGGGCCTGCCGCCCGGCGGCGCTGCGGTCGAGCTGCCGCTCCTGCAGCCGCGCGCTCTCCGAGCGCAGCAGCTCGGCCTGGCGCTCCAGCTCCTCGTTCGCGGTGCTGCGGTCGCGGATGTTCTCGATCAGCGCGGCCCGCTCACGCTTGGCCGCGGGACGCTCCCGCGCGGTCTGCACCACCGCGACCGTGAGCAGTAGCCCGAGCAGGCACAGGACGACCGCCACGGGCAGGCCGAGATGGCGCGCCGGTGCGCCGGGCGCGCGGCGCGCCGCCGCCTCGGCGTAGCCGGGATCGATCGCGTCGCGCCCGGAGATCAGGTCCGCGAGCAGGGACATCGACGCGTCCGGGCGTTTCGGTCCGCGCGGACGCGAGCCCCCCGTCCGCTCGGTCATAACCGTCCATTCTAGAGGCTCCGCCCGCCTCTCAGCCCGCGAAGCCGCACGAGCGCCACCCGGGTTTCGGCCCGCCGCCCCGCCGATTCGGGACCGGCCCACCCGCCCGCCGATTCGGGACCGGCCCGCCGCCGCGCCCCAGACCGGGTGGCCCCCACATCCGAGACGGCCGGATCAAGCGCCGGCCGCCTCGACCACCCGCGCCCACTCCTCCAAGAGCGTGTGCGCGGCGTCGTCGTCCGGACCCTCGGCCCACAGGTGCGTGACGGCCTCGCTGGTGTCCGGCAGGACCAGCGCCCAGCTCCCGTCCGGCTCGACGACCCGTACGCCGTCGGTGGTGTCGATCTCCCGCTCGCCGGCCGCCTCCACCACCGAGCGCATCACCGAGCCCTTCGCCGCCCAGGGCGTCGGCACCGACCGCTTGAGCAGGTGCGCCTGCGGGATCCGCCGGTCGATCTGGGACAGCGACAGCCGGGTGCGCGCGACGAGGCCGAGCAGCCGCACGAACGCCGCGATGCCGTCCGCGGTGCGGGCGAACTCCGGGGTGATGAAACCGCCCCGGCCGTTGCCGGCGAAGACGATCCCGTCCGCCATCGCCGCGGTGGTCAGCGCGTCCTGCGAGGTGGGCGTCCACTGCACCTCCACCCCGTGGTAGCGGGTCACCTGCTCCGCCACCCGGGTGGTGGTCACCGGCAGCGCCACCCGGCCGCCGCGTCGCTCCGCCGCGACGAGGTCCAGCACCACCAGCAGCGCGCGCTCGTCGCTGATCAGCGCGCCGTTCTCGTCGACCAGCGCCAGCCGCTCCCCCACCGGGTCGAACCGGACCCCGAACGCCGCGCGCGCGGACGCCACCAGCTCCCCCAGCCTCTGCATGTCGCGCATGTGCTCGGCGAGCGTCTCCGTCGGGGAGGCCTCGTCCAGCCGGTTGTTCACGGTCAGCACCTCGACGCCGACCCGGCCGAGCAGGCTGGGCAGCACCACCGAGGCCGTACCGCCGGCGCAGTCGACCACGACCTTCAGCTCCGCCTCGCGCACGCCCGTGGTGTCCACGCAGCGCAGCAGCTCGAAGGTGTAGGTCTCCAGGGCGCGGGCCGGGTACGACAGCTCGGCGATCTCGCCCGGGAAGGCACGGCGGAACTCCTGCCGGGAGAAGACCCGCTCCAGCTTGCGCTGCGCGCCCTGGGAGAGGTCGGCGCCGCGCTCGTCCAGCACCATGATGTCCACGCCCTGCGGGTCCCCGGGCGTGGTGCGCAGCGCGATGCCGCCGCTGTGCTCCGTACGGGCCGTGGCGAACCGGGCCACCGGCAGCGGCGCCGCCTCCAGGTCCACCACGTTGATCGCGCTGGCGTTCAGCGCGCTGATCACCGCCCGTTTCAGCGCGCGCGCCGCGCGGGAGGCGTCGTGGGAGGTGGTGACGGTGGCGCCCTTCTTCAGCGTGGTCGCGTACGCGCTCGCCAGCCGTACGCACAGCTCCGGCGTGATCTCCACGTTGATCAGCCCGGAGACCCCGCGCGGGCCGAACAGGGTGCGCTGGCCGCGGGATTCCCAGATCACGCTGGTGTTGACGACCGCGCCGGCCTCGATGGTCTTGAACGGATAGACCTTCACGTCCGAGGAGAGGTACGCCTCCGGCTCGATCACGCACTCGTCGCCGACGACGGTGCCCTCCTCGATCCGGGCACCGGCCATCACGTCGGTGTTCTTGCCGATCACACAGCCCCGCAGGTTCGTGCTCGGCCCCAGGTAGACGTTGTCGTGGGTGACGGCGCGGTGGCAGAAGGCGCCCTCCTTGACCACCACGTTGCTGCCCAGCACGGTGAACTCGCGCAGCTCGGCGCCCGCCTCCACCTTGGCGTAGTCGCCGACGTAGAGCGGGCCCTTGAGCACCGCCTCCGGGTCCACCTCGGCGCCCTCGGCGACCCACACCCCCGGCGACATCTCGAAGGCGTCGATCTCCACGTCCACCTTGCCGGAGAGCACGTCCGCGTGCGCCTTCAGGTAGCTCTCGTGGGTGCCGACGTCCTCCCAGTAGCCCTCCGCCACGTACCCGAAGAGCGGCTCGCCCTCGGCGAGCAGTTGCGGGAAGATGTCGCCCGACCAGTCGGACGGCTCGCCGGCCGGCACATGGTCGAGCACCTCCGGCTCCATCACGTAGATGCCCGTGTTGACGGTGTCGGAGAAGACCTGTCCCCACGTCGGCTTCTCCAGGAAGCGCTGGATGCGGCCCTGGTCGTCGACGATGATGATGCCGAACTCCAGCGGGTTCGCCACCCGCTTCAGGCCGATGGTGACCATGGCGCCGTTCTTCTTGTGGAACCGCACCATGTCGGTCAGGTCGATGTCGGTGAGCGCGTCACCGGAGATCACGATGAACGGCTCGTCGCGCAGCGCGTCCGCGGCGTTCTTCACGCTGCCGGCGGTGCCCAGCGGCACCTCCTCGGTGGCGTAGTGCAGACGCATGCCCAGCTCGCCGCCGTCGCCGAAGTAGTTGCGCACCAGGGCGGCGAGGAACTGGACGGTGACGACGGTCTCGGTGAAGCCGTGGCGCTTCAGCAGCCGCAGCACGTGCTCCATGATCGGCCGGTTGACCACGGGCAGCAGCGGCTTGGGCTGGTTGGCGGTCATGGGGCGCAGCCGGGTGCCCTCGCCCCCCGCCATGACGACGGCCTTCATCGGACGCCGCAGGATGCGTCGGGGCGTCGAGGTCTCATTGTTGAGAGGTCGCTCCCTTCCGGTCCTTGGCGGCGGTGGCCCGCCGCTCTGGGGCCGTAGACGGCGAGGGACGACGAGTGGGATCGTCCGCCGGTGGTGTGGAGCGTGCGCCGGCGATCAGCCTCCGCGCCTGGACCGCGTACAGCGCTCCGGCCCACCAATACAGACCGGTTCCCCAGATGGCGAAGGCCCAACCGGTCACATAGGCCGCCTGCGCCCAGATGCCGTGATGGTCGCCGAGGAAGAGCAGCGGAAACGCGTAGAGCAGGCAGAGCGTGGCGGCCTTGCCGGCGAAGTTGACCGGCAGCGGCCCGTAGCCGTACATCCGCAGCACCGGCAGGGCCAGCACCACGAGCACGTCGCGGCCGATCAGCAGCGCCGCCACCCACCAGGGAACGATGTCGCGCAGGACCAGGGCGATCAGCGTGGCGAAGGTGTAGAGCCGGTCGGCGGACGGGTCGAGCACCTGCCCGAGCCGGCTGGTCTGATCCAGCGCGCGGGCGATCTTGCCGTCCAGCCAGTCCGAGATTCCGGCGAACGCGAGGAGCGCAAGCGCCCAGCCGTCCTCCTTCGGGCCCAGCACGAGCCAGAGGAACACCGGCACGCCGAGCAGGCGGGCGACGCTGAGCGCGTTGGGAATCGTCCAGACGCGGTCCAGCCTCCCCGGCGCCGAAGAGTCCCCACGGGTCTCCACGCAACCTCCCTCTGGCCTGTCCTGACCCTACCGGCAACCGCCGTCACCTCGGCTCCGCGGACGTCTGCGGGTCGCGCGGCCCGGCTCCGCCATCCTCCCGCGCGCTGTCGGTGCCCGCCGGTACGGTGGCGGGGATGATCGAGGGCCGGACGTGGGGGGCGTGATGGCGCGGGGCACGCTGCGGGCCGCGAAGTCGCGGGGCTCCGGCTCGCGCACGGCCGGATCGGCGGGCGCGCGGGGCCGGTCCGCGGGCTGGCAGGGGTCGCCGGTGGTGACGGCCGTGGTCTCGGTCCTGGTCTGGGGGCTGGCGGCCGGGCCGGTGCTGTGGGCGGTGCTCCGGCTGAGTGGCACCGAGGACGGCTATCCGCTCTTCCCCGCGCTCGCGTTCACGCCGTACGCGGCGGTGGCGGCGCTGGTGCCGCTCGGGGTGGCGCTGCTCGCGCGGCGGCGCGCGGCGGCGATGGTCACGGTGCTCGCCCTGATCGCGCTCGTCGCGGTGCTGGTGCCGCGGGTGATCCCGAGCCGTGGCCCGGAGATCCCGCCGGACGGCCCGCGGCTGCGCGTGCTGAGCCTCAACCTCGAGTACGGCGAGGCCGACCCGCGCCAGGTCGTGGGGCTGGTCAAGACGCACCGGGCGGACGTGCTGAGCCTGCAGGAGGCCGACGCCGCCGCCGTGGAGCGGCTGGAGGGTGCGGGGCTGCGGGAGTGGCTGCCGCATCGGGTCGCGCTGGACGGCACGGCCTGGGCGGCGGGGGCGCTGTATGCCCGGTATCCGTTGAAACGGCTGCCGGAGTGGGATCCGTCCGCCGAGTTCCGGATGCCGTACGCGCGGATGGACGTGCCGGGGGCGCCGCCCGTCGAGATCATGTCCGTGCATCCAACGCCGCCGAGCTCGGAGACGGGGGTCCGGTGGCTGCGGGAGGGTCTCGCCAGGATGCCGTCGGCCGAGCGGCACAAGGGGTCCGCCGGCACGGCCACGGTGCGGATCCTCGCGGGCGACTTCAACTCCACGCTGGATCACGCCGCGTTCCGTCAGGTCGTCGACCGCGGGTACGTGGACGCCGCCGCGCAGCGGGGTGCGGGGTTCGCCGCCACCTGGCCCATGGAGGGGGCTTCGCTGCCGGGCGTGGCCCTCGACCACGTGCTCGCCGACGCGCGCGTCCGGGTGGAGGACTTCCGCGTCGGCAAGGTGGGCGGCACCGACCACACCCCCGTCTACGCCCGCCTCCGCCTCCCCGCCGCCGGCGACTGACCCGAGCCGCCCGGTAGCGAGCGGGCCTTGGGGGTGCGGGCCCGCCGCGCGTGTGCGGAGCCGGGGGCGGGCGGCCGCCGCATCGCCGCCGGTGAGCGGTGCCGTACGGTGCGGCCCGCCGCGCGTGTGTCGTGTCGGGGCGGGTAGGCCCCTCGTCGCAGGGCCTTCATCGGGGGAGACGTCCATGCACGAGGCGCCACCGCCGTCCGCCGGGGATTCGGCGGCCGGCGAGTTCGAACGGCTACCGCCGCGCCCACCACAGCGGCGGGCTGCCCACCGGCAGTGGCTGAGCATCCTCGGCATCGGCCTGCCGCTGTGGGTGCTCGCGGTCGTGGTCACGTTCGCCACCGCGAACACCACGCTGCTGCCCACCGTCATCCTGCTCGGCTCGTTCCTGGTGCCGGTCACGTTCGTGGTCTGGGCGTACGGCCACGGCCACGCCGAGGACGTCGGCGTCGAGCTGCTCTTCCACGGCTTCGTGGTGGGCGGGGTGCTGGGCGTGGCCGGCGCCTCGCTGCTGGAGACGTACCTGCTGAACCCCTCACCCTGGATCTACGTGGGCGTCGGGCTGATCGAGGAGGGCGTGAAGGCGCTCGCGCTGGTCTGGGTGGCGCGCCGGATGACCCGCCGCACCGTCCGCGACGGCCTGGTGCTCGGCGCCACCGTGGGGTTCGGCTTCGCCGCCCTGGAGTCGGCCGGCTACGCGATGAACGCCATGTTCACCCGGCAGGGCCTGTCGCTGTCGGCGCTGGTGGAGACCGAGATCCTGCGCGGCCTCCTCACCCCGGTCGGGCACGGGCTGTGGACCGCGATCATCGGCGGTCTGCTCTTCGCCGCTTGGGGAGATCGGCGGCTGCCGCGCGTCACCGGCGGGGTTATCGTCGGCTACCTCGGTGTCGCGCTGCTGCACGCGCTCTGGGACTCGATGCACGGCCTGGCCATCGTCGCGACGCTGCTGCTGACCGGGGAGCCCTGGCAGTACCTGCTGCTCCGGGTGGGGCGGCTGCCGGGCGCCACCCCCGGCCAGCAGCACCTCATCACGTTCCTCGACTGGGGCGGGCTGATCCTCATCTCCGTCATCGCCCTGGCCTGGCTGCGCGCCCTCGTCGTCGGCGACCGCGTACGCCGCAAGGGCGCGGCCGCCGCGACATGACCGGACCGGCCGTCCGCGCGCGGCGTCAGCCGGAGCGCTTCTCCGGTGGGGTACCGGTGCGCAGCGGCGTGGTGTCGATCGTGCCGCGGGAGCAGACCGAGCTGCCGTTCCAGTCCACCGGGAACTGACGGGTGTCGTCCGGCGCGGTGACCTCGAGCGTCTCCGCCTTCGGCTGGCAGGGCCCGCTCTCGTTGTCGCCTGCGGCGGGCACCGTGCTCCACCGGATCTCGGTGTACGCGCTGTCGCCCGGCGCGAGGATCACCAGGTTGCGCAGCTGCCGCCCCTCGCGGCGCACGTTGGTGGGCAGCGGGCGGTCCTGGGCGTCGAGCAGCCGCATGCCGACATAGCCGGTCGCGTCGCAGGGCCGCTTCCCGGTGTTGGTGACGATCAGCACCGCGTACGTGGACCCCATGCCCGCGCCCTGGATCCTGATCCGGCCCTTCATGGTGGCGGCCTGGCAGACGCCGCGCCCGTTGGCCGGCGAGGTGGGCCTGGTCTCCGGAGTGGGGCTCGTCCCGCCCTGATCGGCCGGCGTGCCACCGGACGCGTCCACCGTCGCCCCGCCGGACGGGTCACCCGCCGACGCGCCGCCGGTCCCACCGCATCCGGCCAGCAACGCCGCCGCCGCGATCAGCACTCCGGCGGCGGTCCGGCCACGCGTCTCACCCACAGAGGGCCCCCTTTCAACGCGGCGATCATAAGTGCCCGGTTACCAAGATCCACGCGAAACGGCCGCTTTCCCTCATGTGTCACTCTCCTTCCGCAGCCGCAGGACGTACACCGTGGCCACCAGCGGCGGGAAGTATCCGCCGAGCCCTCCGGCGGCGCCCACGAACCCGGTCACGGTGCCCACCTCCGAGGGCCGGACGAGCTTGGCGACGAGGGCGAACACCCCGCCGGTACCGAACCCCAGGGCGAACGCCGGGACGACGTACGTGGTCCCCGCCGCCAGCTCGGGCGGCGGCGTCAGCGTCAGCATCAGCATCAGCGCCATCACGGTGGTGACCGGAAACGCCGCCACCAGCACCCTGACCGGCCCGATCCGGTCGGAGAGCAGGCCGCCGACGGGCCGCGTGACGACCGCGGCGAGGGAGAATCCGGCGGTCCGCATGCCCGCGCCGGTCTGGGCTGGGGCCGGACGGGCAGGCGGAGGTGACGGTCCGGTACCTGACGCCGCACTCCAAGTGGTCCATCCACTCCGAGTACCAGGACAACCCGCTGATGCTGACGCTGTCCCGAGGCGGCCCGACGATCTGGATGAGCCCCGCCGACGCCGATGCGATCGGGGTGCGCGACAACGACTGGATCGAGGCGGTGAACCGCAACGGCGTGGTGGTGGCGCGGGCCATCGTCTCGCACGGATGCCCGCCGGCACCGTCTACCTGCACCACGCCCAGGAACGCCTCATCGACGTGCCGAAGAGCGAGACCACCGGGCGGCGCGGCGGCATCCACAACTCGATCACCCGGCTGCTGATCAAGCCGACTCATCTGATCGGCGGGTACGCGCAGCTCAGCTTCGCGTTCAACTACCTCGGCCCGACGGGCAACCAGCGCGACGAGGTCACGGTGATCCGCCGCCGTTCCCAGGATGTGGAGTACTGACGCATGCGCGTGATGGCACAGGTCGCCATGGTGATGAACCCTGGACAAGTGCATCGGCTGCCACACCTGCTCGGTGACCTGCAAACAGACCTGGACCAACCGGGCGGGCATGGAGTACGCCTGGTTCAACAACGTGGAGACCCGGCCCGGGCAGGGCTACCCGCGCCGGTACGAGGACCAGTCGCGCTGGCACGGCGGCTGGGACCTGTCCCCTCCGCGGGTGGAGGCGGCGGCGCGGGAGTCCGGGATTCCGCGGGAGTGGATGGAGGCAGCGGTGCGGTCGCCGGTCTACGCGCTGGCGAAGACGTACCGGGTGGCGCTGCCGCTGCATCCCGCCCTGGAGCTGCTGCGGATCGCGCTGCGGGACCGCGGCTCGCCGTACCTTGCCGTGCTCGACGGACTGTGCCGCACCGTCCCCGCCCCGCCCGGCTCGGACACGCGGGCCCGGGAGCCGGCGTGGGCCGGGCCGCCTGTCGAGGCGGCGGCGGCGCTTCCGCATGCCGGACAGCGACCTATCTCGCTCACCACGTCTCCTCACCGGACGAGTGATGGGCGCCACACCGTAGACGCGAATCCGAGGAAAACGCTGAGCCTCGTACGGCCGACCCCGGTCGCACGGACCCCGCCACCCGCCCCACCTGCGGCGGCGCCGTTGACTTCGCCGGCGCGGCTACACCGATTCGTTACGGTTCAGGACATGCGCGCGATGGAGTCGCGGAGCCGGGCGAGGTCGCGCATGCGTCGCTCGAACGTGGTGCCGACGGCGAGCAGGACGGCCCCGCCGATCGCGATCGGCACCCAGCGCGGTACGGCGCTGAGCACCTCCGCCACCTCCGGGGCCAGCTCGCGGATCACGACGATCAGCAGCACTCCGCCGCCGAGCAGGGCGGGGGCCTGAGAGCGCGCCCGCGCACCGAGTACGGCGACGGTGAGCGCTGCGGCGCCGAGCAGCAGGGGCCGTACCCAGTCCTCGTCGCCGACGGCCACGAGCAGGCTCGGCAGGAGCCCACCCGCGAGACCGCTGCCGTACGCGGCCCACGACGACAGCTCCGGCCGCCGCCGGTGCCGCAGCCATCCGATCACCAGGGCCGGGACGGCGAACGGGAGCGAGTACGCCTCGATGACCTGGACGTCCTCCAGCCACAGCCGCAGCCACGCGGCCACGAGCAGGAACCCCGCGCCCGCGTACCAGACCCGATCCCGCCCGGGCCGCAGGGCCGTCGCCAGCAGCAGCACACCGGTCCCGGCCAAGGCCAGGTCGAGCAGATCCGGGTCGCCGGCGGTGAGCAGGATGCCGGCCGCCGCGGTCACCGCGCCCGCCGCCTCCCAGAACGGGATCACCGGCGCCCAGCGGCCACGCGCCCATGCCGACGCCACGGTCAACGCCGCCACACCGAGTACGGCCAGGCCGGAGAGCTCCGTGCTCAGCTCCGCCGCGCGCGCCACCGCGAACGCCTCGCCCGCCAGCACGAACACCGCGGCCACGGAGGCCACCACACGCACCCAGTCGTGCGGAGTCAACGCCCCGACTCCCGGGATGCGGCGGGCAGCGGGTGCCGCCTCGCTCACGGAGGCATCGGAGCCTGAGAGCGACGCCTCGCCACTGGCCGTGGCAGCGGGGTGCGGCGATGCCGAGGCCGCGTCGGACTCGGCGCGGCCGGGGCCGGGCGACGGGAGGTCGTGCCGGGCAAGGGCGGCACAGGTGGCGGAGGCGGCGGCGAGGACGCCGAGGGTGACCAGAGTGGCCCTCTCGTCGGCGAGGGCGAGCAGAATGGGTGCGGGCGCGAGCAGGTATGCGGCCAGCACCGCCCAGCCGGCGCGCGGCCCTCGGGCCCACGCCGCGAGCCCGAGCATGGCGAGGCACAGCACGAGCTCCACGGCGAGTGCCGCGGCATAGGGCAGGCGCGCCACGAACGGCACGGGGAGCACGCCGAGCAGCGCCAGCCCGGCCCCCGCGTACGCGAAGCCGGCCCGGCGTGTCGCCCGGGCCGCGAGCAGGGCGGCGAGCGCCCCGATCGCGAACAGCACGCTCGGGTGGAAGGTCCACACGTCGAGGGAGACGTCCTCGGGCGCCGGCGGGAGCGTGTCCCGGGCCGTCGCCGGGGCGCCCGTCCACACCTCGCCCTCCAGCGGCAGCGGCCCGATCGCCGCGAGCACCGCCGCCGGCAGCGCGAACAGCTGACCGATCCCGATCACGGCGGCCCCCGCCCACCGGGCACCGGACTCCAGCCGCGACGACAGCCATCGCGACGCCACGAGCACTACGAGCGCGACGGCCGCCAAGGCCACGACCGCGTCCGGCATCGACCGCAGCCACGGGCCCGCCGCCATCACCGGCGCGCTGATCGCCATCAGCCCCGCACCTACTGCGACCGCCCCGGCCCGGCCGGCCCCGGCCCGCGATGTGGATGGCGGCTCCTCGCTCACTGAGTCCGCGGGAGAGGACGAGGCCGCGGGAGGGACGGCGGGCCGATCCTGTGACGTGGACGGAGGCTCCTCGCCCATGGAGCCCCCGGGAGGGACGGCCGGTCGAGCCTGTGACGTGAGGGGAGGCTCCCCGCTCACTGCGTCCGCAGGTGAAGACGAGGCCGTGGGAGGGACGCCGGGCCGGGACTGTGCCGTGGGCGGCGGCGTCTCGGCCCCGGGGGCGGTGGCCGAGGGCGGAGCCGTGGTGGGAGCCGTGGGAGGGGCGATGGCGGGACCGCGGTGGGCGTAGGCGGCCCCGGTGACGGCGGCGACGGCGAGGATCGCGGCGGCGATCAGGTGGTCCGGGATGGTCTCCGGCCCGGAGAGCAGCGCGGTGAGGGCGCCGAGGACCCAGCTGACGAGGAAGGCCATGGTGATGACGGCCCGGTCGCTCCGGGCGGGGTCGCGGCCGGTCACCGCCCCGAGTGCGCCGGGGCGGAGGAGCAGGAGGTCGAGTGCGGCGGTGGCGGCGAGGCCGGTCGCCACGCCGGCGGCGTCAAGATTCGCGGCGGCGGCCGCAAGGGGCAGCGGGAACCGGGAGAGCAGCACGGCGGCGGCGAACGCCCCGCGCAGCCCGAGCGCACGCGCGTAGCCCCCGGCGAGCACCGCGGTCAGCGCCGTGACCACCGCCCAATACGCCTGCCCCTCGACCGCGTCCAGACCGGCGAGCCCGTACGCCTGGGCCGCGTAGCAGTCCAGCAGGAAGAGGCCCACCGCGAGCAGCGCCAGCGTCTCCCCCGTGGCTGTCAGCCCGCGACGGCGCAGCGGACGCGGCACGTACGCCAGCGCGGCGGTCACTCCGAGCAGGATCGCGGCGCGCCCGCCGATGCCCATGGATCCCCAGGTGACCACCGTGAACACGATCGCGGCGACGGCCAGGAGCAGGCCGCCGAGCACCAGCATCAGGTTCTGCGCGGTCCGCCCGGCCAGGCCCCGCCGCGGCGCGCCGGCCGCCGCCGGGCCGGCCCCGGAATCCCCGGCCGACCCCGCCGCGGCGGACTCGTGACCTCCGGCCCATCCCGGCATGGCGGCCGACCCCGGCGTCGAGGCCGGCGCGGGCGGGGCGGAGCCATGACCTCCGGCGGCCCCGGGCGGCAGCGGCACGTCGTACGGGAGCGGGCGCTGCGGCACCTCATCGCCACGCGACTGCGCCTCGCGCAACGCCCCCAGGTAGATCGCACGGTCGGCGAGCAGCCGCTCCCGGTGCTGCTGCAGGTTGGCGAGCTCGACGTCGATCCGCCACAGCGCGGCGGCGGCCGGCCCGGTCAGCGGCAGGCCGCACGCGGGACAGCTGTCCTGCCCGGTCAGCGGCGCCGAGCAGGACGGACAAGCCGGTGCGTCCTGCCCCATCGGCACGCTCCCCGCTCATAGTGGTCGTCGCTCGGGCACCAACCGTAGGACGAGATCACCGGCCCCGCCCGGAATTACGTGATTACCGAAGCGATGCCCCCCACCTTGACCGCATCCGACCGGCCAAACCGGCAAGAACCGGGGAAGCGACGCCGCCCTCAGCCGAAGTCGGGCGGCCGCTTCTCCCGCAGGGCGCTGAGCCCCTCCGCGACGTCGGGACCGGTGAATTGGAAGAACTCCAGCGCAAGCGAGGCGTCGAACGCGGGACCCGCACTGCGCAGCCAGTTGTTCAGCGCGTACTTGGTCCACCTGATCGCGTCCTGAGAGCCCGCGGCGAGCCGCCCGGCGATCTCCAGCGCCTTGTCGTGCACCTCGTCGTCCGGCACGCAGAGGCTGACGAGGCCGATCCGCTCCGCCTCGGCGCCGGTCAGCGTCTCGCAGGTGAGCAGGTGGTACTTGGCCTTCGCCATGCCGCAGAGCAACGGCCACACGATCACCGAGTGGTCGCCCGCGGCGACGCCGAGCCGGGTGTGCCCGTCGATGATGCGCGCGTGCTCTCCCGCCACCGACACGTCCGCGAGCAGCCCGACGGCGAGCCCGGCGCCGACGGCCGGCCCCTGCATCGCGCTCACCACCGGCTTGGAGCAGTTGATCACGTTGTAGACGATGTCCCGCGCCTCGGCGAGCACCCGGGCGCGGACCGCGTAGTCCGCGACCATCTCCTCGATCATGGACAGGTCGCCGCCGGCGGAGAAGGCGTTCCCCTCACCGCGGATCACGACGGCGCGCACGTCGTCGTCCCGGTCCACGTCGCGCCAGATCTCGGCGAGCTCGCGATGCCCCACGGTGTCGACCGCGTTCAGCCGCCCGGGGGCGCTGATCGTCACCCGGAGCACCCCGTCGAGGCCGTCGGGCCTGTCGATGCGCAGCCGCTCGTACGCCGCGTACCGGTCGCTCACGCGATCACCCTTCCGTCGCGGTCCCCCGCGCGCCGGTTCACGCGCGGCCCTCGGCCGCCGCTTCCTCGGTACGGGGGGCCATGGGCTCGTACACGTTGCCGAAGGCCTCGCGCAGCCGCGCGGCCGCCCAGTTCCGCGCGTCCGCGGTCGCGTCGAACGCGCTGGGCAGGCCGAAGAAGCCGTGCGGCACGCCCTCGAAGCGCTGCTGCGCGACGGGCACCCCGGCCGCGGCGAGCCGAGCCGCGTACGCCTCGCCCTCGTCGCGCAGCACGTCGTACTCGGCGGTAATGATGGTGGCGGGCGCCACCTCGGCGATGTCGTGCGCGCGCAGCGGGGCGATCCGCGGGCCGAAGCGGTCGCCGCCCTGCACGTACTGGTCGATGTACCAGCCCATGCTGGAGGCGTTGAGGCCGTAGCCGGAGGCGAACTCGGTGTAGCTCGCGGTGTCCATCCCGGTGTCGGTGATCGGGTAGACGAGCAGCTGGTGCACGAGCCGTACGCCGTCGGCGGGGGCGGTCTGCGCGGTGACGGCCGCGAGGTTGCCGCCGGCGCTGTCCCCCCAGATCGCGATGCGACCGGCGTCGATGCCGTACCGGTCGGGCCGCGCCGCCACGTCGGCGAGCACGGCGCGCGCGTCGTCGAGCGCGGCGGGGAACCGGTGCTCGGGCGCGAGCCGGTAGCCCACGGAGACCACGGTGCACCCGGCCGCCCGCGCCATGGACGTGCACAGCGCCTCGGACACGTCGATGCCGCCGGCGACCCATCCGCCGCCGTGCAGGTAGACGGTGACCGGCAGCGGCTCGTCCCCCTCCTCGGGCCGGAACACCCGCACCGGCACGGTCGCCGCCGCCGCCGCCGCGACCTCGAGATCGGTGACGGACGGCAGCTCCAGCGGGTCGCCGCGGAAGACGTCCAGCGACCGGTCCGAGCGGATCTCTTCCAGCGTCAGCGGCGGCGCGTCCGGGTCGCGCTCGGTGATCCGGAAGAAGCGTTCGGCTTGGGGATGTATCGGCATCGTGAAGACCTCCGCGGTGACCTTAGTCCAGGAGGGCCGCCCAGGGCAGCCTCCCACTCCGGACGCGCCGCCTTCGGCCGATCCGGTGAACGCGGCCCGTACGGTCCCCATGCGTTCAGGCCACCGCCCATCCGGGACCGGGTCAGCCCGCCCGCGCGGGTGCCCGCCGCTCCGCGGCCTCGGTGAGCGCGGTGAAGATTCTCAGGTCGCCGGCCTCCTCCGCGTTCCATTGGACGCCCAGCCCGAAGGGGTGTCCCTGCAGCTCGACGGCCTCAACGATCTGGTCGTCCGCCCATGCGACGGCCATCAGCCCCTTGCCCAGCCGCTGCACGGCCTGACGGTGCGCCGTGGGCACGCTCGCGGTGGCGCCGAGCGCGCGGCCGAGCCGGCTGGACGGGCTGATCGCGACCGCGTGCGTGCCGGGTTTGACCGGATCCGGCGCGTGTGCGTCGTGGCCGACGGTGCCCGGCAGATCCTGGATGAGCGTGCCGCCCCGGGCCACGTTGAGCACGTGCAGCCCGCGGGAGACGGCGAGGAACGGTATGCCCGCCTCGGCCGCGGCCCGGACCAGGGCGATCTCGAAGCGGTCGCGGTGACCGTCCGGGGGTGGGTCCGCGTCCTGGGGGTCCGCCCCGTACAGCCCCGGGCCGACCGGGCCGCCGTCGGCGAGGATCAGCGCGTCGAACCGGGTCACCAGCGCGCCGGCCCCGGCGAAGCCGAGCGGCGGCAGCACGACCGGGGTGCCGCCGGCGCGCTCCACAGCACGGGTGTACGGAGCGGGCGACAACACCGCCTCGCGGACCCAGTCGCCCCAGCGGGCCGGCTCGAGGTGGCTGGTGATCCCGATGAGCGGACGCGGCATGAGACCTCCAGACCTGCGCGGGCGATGGGCCGGGCGCCGCCGCACGCCCCCGGTGCGCGGCCGCCCTCCGCCCATGATGCTGCATGCTCGCCCATTACGCTCGCCGCCCGGCGAAATCATTTCCCCGTTCCCTGGATAACCGCCGAAATTCCACGCCTACCACTAATTTACTAAGCAAGCTCGTATCCCTATTCGAGCGCCCGAATCGCCCTATGCGCCCCGCTTGCCGGAACTTTCGGGATTGCCGGGAACGCTTGTCGTCGCCCTCGTCGGGTGTAACACTCCCAGGTGAGGACCGGATCATGTGGGGGGCGGCGAAGTGTGCAGATGGAATTGAATCCACGCCTGATCAAGGAAACATTCTCCTATGTGGAAAGGCACTCGGATGAGGCGATCGGCTATTTCTACGGCCGGCTGTTCGCCGAGTATCCCCGGCTGCGGCAACTGTTCCCGCCCGCACTCGACGTCCAGCGGGACCGCCTTTTCGCCGCCCTCACCCGGGTGGTGTTCAGCCTCGACAACCCGGAGTCGCTGAGCACGTACCTGGCCGCCCTCGGCCGCGACCACCGCAAGTTCGGCGTCACCGCCGAGCACTTCGAGGCGGTGGGCAAGGCGCTCATCGTCACCCTGTGCAAATACGCCGGTACGGCCTGGAGCGCGGAAGCCGAGGCCGCGTGGGCCGCGGCGTACGCGGAGGCCGCCGACATGATGATCAAGGCGAGTGAGGCGGAGGACACCCCGCCCTGGTGGGACGCGCAGGTCGTGGAGCACGAGCTGCGCCGGCCGGACATCGCCGTGGTCACGCTGCGGCCGGGACAGCCGCTCCCGTACGAGCCCGGGCAGTACGTCAGCGTGCAGACCACGCGCTGGCCGCGGGTGTGGCGCACCTTCTCGATCGCCAACGCGCCGCGGCCGGACCACCTGCTCCGACTGCACGTACGGGCGCTGCCCGGCGGCTGGGTCAGCGGCACGCTGGCGAACCACACCAAACCGGGCGACACCGTGCTGCTCGGCGCCGCCCGCGGTTCGATGGTGCTGGACGCGGCCTCCGGCGGCGACCTGCTCTGCGTGGCCGGCGGCACCGGGCTGGCGCCCATCAAGGCGCTCGTCGAGCAGGTGGTGCGCAGCGGCCGGCGGCGCGGCGTGCAGCTGTTCGTGGCCGCCCGCACCCAGGCCGACCTGTACGACATGCCGGACCTGGAGCGGTTGCGCGCCTCCTACCCGTGGCTCGACATCCGCCCGGTGGTCTCCGCCGGGCCCGGCGAGGACGGACAGGACTCGCTGGTGAGCACGCTACGGGAGCAGGCCGGCGCGCCCGGCGGCGACGCGTACGTGTGCGGGCCCGAGCCGATGACCCGGGCGATCACCACCCTGCTGCGCGAGCTCGGCGTACCGCCGGCACGCATCCACCACGACCTCGGCGGGTTCTGACGGGGCGGCCCTCAGCGCCCGGTCAGGACGGCCTGCGTCTGCGTCACCTGGGCGATCCGCCGGCCTTCGCGGGTGATGTCGGTCTGCACCACGATCGTCGTACGGCCCACGTGCAGCGGCCGCGCGACCCCCGTCACCTCCCCCTCGGGAACGCCACGGAAGAAGTTCGTCTTGGACTCGATCGTCGAGGTGGCGGCGCCCTCCGGCAGGTTCAGGAAGCCGCACAGCGCGCCCAGGGTGTCGCCGAAGGTCATGATCGCCCCGCCGTGCATGGTCCCGTACGTGGTGCACAGCTCGGCGCGCCAGGCGAGCGCTCCCCGTACCTCCTCCGGGGCCGCCGCCTGCAGCGTGATGCCGCAGTGCGCCGCGAAGGGCTGCCGGTCGATGAGTTCCTGAGTCACAGTGCTCATGCCCGGAAGCCAAGCAAGATCCGGTATCGGTGTCCATGACGCGCCGGGTAATGGCAAAGCCGCTACCACCCGGTTAGCTTCGATCTCGATGAGCACCACGACCACCGCACGCCCCGGCGTCGGTCCGCTGCTGCGGGACTGGCGGCGCCGGCGCAGGCTGAGCCAGCTCGACCTGTCCATCGAATCCGGCATCTCCACCCGGCACCTCAGCTTCGTGGAGACCGGCCGTTCCGTGCCCAGCCGCGACATGGTGCTCCGCCTGGCGGAGCACCTCGGCGTGCCGCTGCGCGAGCGCAACCGGCTGCTGCTGGCCGCCGGGTACGCCCCCGTCTACCGGGAGAGCGGCCTCGACGAGCCGGAAATGGCCTCCGTACGGGAGGCGTTGCGCGCGGTGCTCGCGGCGCACGAGCCGTACCCGGCGGTGGTGCTCACCCAGCAGTGGGAGCTGGTGGAGGGCAACGCCGCGGTGAGCCTGCTGATCGAGGGGGTCACGGAGGAACTGCTGCGGCCGCCGGTGAACGCGTTGCGGCTCACCCTGCACCCGGACGGCATGGCGCCGCGGATCCGGAACCTCGGCCAGTGGAGCACCCACCTGCTGGACCGGCTGACCCGGCAGGTCGCGATCGGCGGGGACCCGGTGCTGGGCTCGCTGCTGGAGGAGCTCCGCTCGTACGGGGCCGCCAGGGATGAGGGCGCCGCGGGGGACGCCGCGCCCGGGCCCGCCGTACCGCTGTTGCTCGACGACGGCGCGGGAGGCACCTTCGCCTTCTACAGCGTGTTCGCCACCTTCGGTACGGCGGTCGACATCACCCTCGACGAGCTGGCGATCGAGACGTTCCTGCCCGCCGACACCGCCACGATGGAGCGCTTGCACAGACGGTGACCGGACGACTCCGTACGGCGGGCCTCCCGGCATCCGGTCCGGCCGCCGGGCGGAAGAACTCGGGGTGGCCTGCGAGGAAACGGGAAAACTGTCGGTACCCCCTGTCACGATGGCGACCACGCCAAGTGAGAGAGGAAGCGTCATGTCCGACGTGACACTGATGATCGGCACCCGCAAAGGGATGTTCGTCGCCCGTTCCACCAAGGGCGGCGGGTGGGACGTCGCGCCCGGCGTGTTCGACCACACCGCGGTCACCGCGGTCGGCATCGACACGTCCAGCGGCCGGCTCCTGGCCGGCATCGAGCACGGGCACTACGGGCCCGGTGTCTACTGGTCCGACGACAGGGGCGCCACGTGGCACGAGAGCGAGGAGCAGGCGATCGCCTTCCCCGAGCGCACGGAGGCGTCGCTGGCCCGGGTGTGGCAGCTGCACCCGGCCGCCGCGGAGCCGGGGGTGGTCTACGCGGGGGTCGAGCCGTCCGCGATCTTCCGCTCGGAGGACGGGGGGAAGAGCTTCAGCTTGATCGAGGGGCTCTGGGATCACCCGCACCGGCCCACCTGGTTCCCCGGCGGCGGTGGCCTCTGCCTGCACACGATCCTGACCCGCCCCGACGACCCGTCCCGCATCACCGTGGCGATGTCCACCGGCGGGGTCTACCGCAGCTATGACGGCGGTGCATCCTGGGCGCCCGCCAACAAGGGCATCACGGCCGACTTCGCGCCCGGCCCGCCGCCGGAGTACGGCCAGTGCGTGCACAAGATCTCCCCCGCGGGCGGCAACCCCGACCGGCTCTACCTGCAGAACCACGGCGGCGTGTTCCGCAGCGACGATGCCGGTGACACCTGGGCGCCGATCCACGGCGGGCTCCCCGAGGACAACTTCGGGTTCCCGATCGTGGCGCACCCGTCCAACCCCGACACGGTGTCCGTGTTCCCGGTGACCGACCCGATGCAGGGGCGGGTCCCGGTGGACCACCGGATCCGGGTGTTCCGGAGTGACGACGCCGGGGAGAGCTGGCGGCCGCTGTCCGCGGGCCTGCCCACCGAGCCGTCGTACGCGGGCGTCATGCGGGACGCGATGTGCACCGACGGGGGCGACCCGGCGGGCCTCTACTTCGGCACCCGCGACGGCTGCGTGTACGCCAGCCGCGACGAGGGCGAGACCTGGCAGCTCGTCGCGGGCCACCTGGCCGACGTGCTCAGCGTCCGGGCGGCGGTCCTGTGAGCACCACCTCACCCGGCGCGACCCCCGGCATCCCGCCCGGGGGCTCGGGCAGCCCGCCCGCAGGCG
>WHSL01000192.1 GCA_009380095.1 Streptosporangiales bacterium
CCGCTCGGCCGTGGATGGCGATACGAGGTCGCCGGTGAAGGCGATGGCGACAGCCCGACCCTGGCCAGATGGATCCGCCACCGCGCCTACCTGATCGAAGTCCGAATCGGAACCGTCGACGTCAGCAAAAGCGACAAGATCACCGAAAAGAACCTCGACAAGCTAGCCCGGCAAGCCGTCGAACGAGCCGCCCGACACCTTCCGTGACGCTCCTCTGGGCCAGTCACCTGGCCAACTGGTCGTGCCCATGACCAGCCGCTTATCGGCGTTCCGCTCGTCAGTGAGCTGGGTTTCCGCAGGTCAGTACAGCGCTTGGTGCGGTTGACCTGGAGGGCGGAAGGTCGGCGGTTCGACCCCGCCTCTGCCCACCACACACCCCATCTGACCAGCGCAAACGCCGCTCAGCGGATCAGGCCAAGATCTTGCACAGCGCTGGGAGATAGCAAGAGCCCGGGGTTCAGCTTCGCGGCGGACAGCCACACCGGCTGTCCGTGCTCGTCATGGTGGCCGCCGAGGTTCAGGTCGTATCCGGTGATCTGGGTTGGGTTGCGGTCACTGAACCGGCGCCGTACCCGGATTTCCGGCTTCGTTGAATCGGAGGAAGCATTCCGTCCCGTTCCGAGTGTTCCACGCTTCGGAGTCCGCCGGGGTACGCAGGACCGCGCGCGGGCCGAGATGCCTGCGCGCTTCGGCGACCGCACCGGCGAACTACGTGAGTAAGCCGCCGGCTGTGAGGGGAGCGGTGATCCTGTCTGCCTGGCGGTAACGGGGGGACCAGTGCCGCGGCCAGCCAGAGGAGTCAGATACCCACCAGGAGGCCACCCGCGTCGAGGAGCGTGGCCAGCATTGCCGCCACGGGGGGACCGGCCAGCGTGGTCACGCGTACGGCCAGGGTCATCGCGGCGTTGGCCGCCTGACGGCGCACCTCGTCGACGACCTCGGCGGTCAGCGCCTGAAACGCCGGCCGGCACGCGCCCTGCCCGGCACCGGAGACGGCGGCGGCCGCGGCCATCAGCACCACCGAGCGGCCCAGGCCCACCGCGATCAGCGGTGTGGCGACGGCCACCGCCAGCCCTGACCAGAGCACCATCTCGCGACGGGAACGGCGGTCGGCGATCACACCGCTGACGGGCACCGCGGCCAGGAATCCCAGCGTGCGGGCGGCGAGCCTCCATGCCCAAACTTAGAACCTGGCTGGTCGGATCATCAGCGCGCAGTCGGACCCTCCGACCACCTCACGTGACGAGGAGACACTCAGCCCAGGGAGACGCCCGGCGCCAATGAACCTGCAGCCCTCGGTCCGAATGATCATCTCCGGGCCCCGCCGACCGCCCCTTGGGTAGCTGACGTATTCCACGGCTGAGCCGGAGCGGGTCCACGGGCGTGGAGCGGAATGGGTGTGTCCACGGTCCACTGACGGTCCAATCGGCGATCCTTGTAGCATTCCCGCAGATCAGATGTGACCATCCAAGCGGCCTGCAAGGCCGCCGACGCCGACGTACCTGCCGGGCCAGACCGGCCGTCCCGCGCTCGGCCCTCACCGCGCTGACCGCCCACCGTTTGGAAAGGCCGCCGCCCGATACCTGGGCCGCCTTCAGTCGCGGGCACGATCTGCATCGGGAGCTGCTCTTCTAGGAGGCTGCGGTATCGAGGGTTTGGAGTTGTATCCAGGTGTGGGCGGCCTCGGGTACACCGAGGCGCTGGTAGATGTCGTGTGCTTGGCGGATGTAGAGGCGGGCGCCGTCCGGTCCTGTGGTGTGTAGGAGTGTGGTGGCGATTCCGGTCAGGGCGGTGGCCTGGAGGTAGGGGTCCTCGATGGTGAGGGCGATGTTGAGGTGGGCGAGGGCTTGGGCGTGTTGGCCCATCTGGTCGTGGGTGGCGCCGATGGAGATGCGGACGTCGGCTTCGTTGCGGCGGTCGCCCATGTGCTTGTGGATGCGTAGTGCCCGGCGGTAGCTCTCGAGAGCTTCGGGGTGGTGGCCGCGGTAGCTGTGGATGCTGCCGGTGTTGTTGTCGAGGATGGCCTTTTCGTGGGGGCCGCCGATTTCGTTGATGATCTCGGCTGATTGCCGGTAGAGGAGTATGGCGTCGCGGTGGTAGCCGCACCTCATTGTCCGAGCCGCCGGTGCCTACAGCAGCGTCAGCAAGAGTACGGTCCCCAGCATGATGACGGCCCACCAGACCATCGAGTGGGTCGGCCACGGCGATGCCGGCTTCGCGTCTGGTCGCAACGGGCGGGTCGTCGCGCTCCACAGGTTCGCGGCGAGGTGGTGTATCGGCGGGCCCAGTTCGCGGCGGAGGCGGGGGACGGTGCGGGACAGCGCGCCCCACGTGCGCGGCAGCATCCGCCGGTAGACCACGTCGGCGTCGAGGTTGACCGAACGGATCTCGGGTGGGTAGAGGCCGGTGCGGACCAGCATCGTGAAGGCCATCGAGGCGAGCAGTAGCAGCTGCAGTTGGTTGATCACGTGCGGCGTCGTGTACGGCGCGTAGTGCATGGCGTGTGGAAGGAGCTCGTACATCAGGTTCGGCGCCGTCCCGATTCCGACGCAGATCAGCGCGGCCATCGCCATGGCCACGCGCATGTTCAGCGGAGCCTCGGCCACCCGGTGGCCCCGGTCGTGAGCGAAGAAGGCGAAGTAGGGGATCTTGATCCCGGCGTGGTGGAACACGCCTGCGGAGGCGAAGAGGAGCAGCAGCCAGACCACGGTCAGGTGTTCCTGCGCGACCGCCTCCATGATCAACGACTTGGTGGCGAACCCGGAGAAGAGCGGGAAGGCGGAGATGGACGCCGCGCCGACCATGCACAGCGCCGCCGTCTGGGGCATGGACTTGTAGAGGCCGCCGAGCTCGGAGCCCTTGACGGTGCCCGTACGCAACAGCACCGCACCCATGGCCATGAACAGCAGGCTCTTGAACACCATGTCCGCCACGGCGTGCGCGCTCGCACCGTTGATTCCGAGTGCGCCGCCGATGCCGACCCCCGCGACCATGAACCCCAGCTGGTTGATCATGCTGTACGCGAGCACACGGCGCAGATCGTTCTCGATCACGGCGTAGAAGATCGGGAAGACCGTCATCGCCACGCCGACCCAGATCAGTAGGTCGGTGCCTGGGAAGCCGCGCGCGAGCACATAGATCGCGAGCTTGGTCGTGAACGCCGACAGCGCCACCGCGCCGACGATCGTCGCCTCCGGATAGGTGTCGATCAGCCACGCGTGCAGCAGCGGGAAGGCGCATTTGATGCCCACCGCCAGCAGGATCAGTGCGTCGCCGGGACCGTCCAGGCCGAGGTAGCCGAACTCGAGGCCCTCGCCGGCCTGGACGCGCAGGGCGATTCCGGCCAGCATCAGCAGTCCGGAGATCAACTGCGCGATCAGATACCGCATCCCCGCCCGGTAACCGCGCTCGGTGCGTCCCGCCCAGATCAGGAAGGCCGACGACAGGCCGGCGAGCTCCCAGAACACGAACAGGGTCACGAGGTCGCCGGCCAGCGTTCCGCCGACCGCGGTGCCGGCATAGATCAGGACGATCGCCTGCTGCAGGGGATCCCGCATGTGCAGGGCATAGATCGAGGTCAGCAGCGCGGCGATGAGGAAGCCGGTGGCGAACAGGCGGGACAGGGCGTCGATCCGTACGGGGATCAGCTCCAGGCCGAACAGCGCGAAGCCCGCGCTGTCGCCCTCGGGCGACAGCCACAGCATGAGCAGACCCGCCACCGGCAGCAGCAGCACCAGGGCGCGGCGCGGCATACCGCGCGCCAACGGCACACCGGTGGCGCCGAACATCAGCAGCAGGGCGGGGCTAGTCATCGGTGTTCCGTTCCGGCGGCTCGTAGTAGTCCTCGTCACGGCGCAGCAGCCGCCGCAGCCGCTTGGCGGCGAGGACCAGCGTCACGCTGCCCACGAAGCCGTAGATGGCGTAGAACCCGGGCCAGTCCTCGACGGAGAAGTGGGGGTGTTTGGCGTAGAAGAAGTCGGCCACCAGGGCCAGTGCGCACAGTACGGCCAGGCCGTACACGATGCGGGTCACGTTGCGGGGCTCGTCCAGCCGGCGCCGGTCGTCGCTCACGGCAGCTCCAGGGTCGCGGCCAGTGGTGCGAGCACGACGTCCGCACCGAAGAACAGCGCGACGCAACCAATGGCGGTCAGGACCAGCGGTCCGGTCATCACGAGCGGGGCGTCACCGTGTGCCGGCGGGCCGGCCGGCGGCCGCAGGAACGCGCGCACCGCGATCGGCATCAGATAGGCCACGGCGAGCAGTGAGCCGACGAGCAGCACCAGCATCGGCACGACCTGGCCGGCCTCGGCCGACCCGAGGAGCATCAGCCACTTGCTCCACGTACCGCCCGTCGGCGGCAGGCCGATGATCGAGACGGTGGCCGTCAGGAACGCCGCGAACGTCCACGGCATCGCGCGGCCGAGTCCGTCGAGTTCGCTGACGCGGGTCCTGCCGGCCGCGACGGCGACCGCGCCCGCGCACAGGAAGAGTGTGATCTTGCCGACCGCGTGGGTGACCATGTGCAGGGCGCCCCCCGCGACGGCGACCTCGTGGGCCAGCGTCGTGGCCAGCACGATGTAGGCGAGCTGGCTGACCGTCGAATAGGCGAGACGGCGCTTGAGGTCGTCCGACCGTATCGCCACGATCGCGGCGGCGATGAGGGTGAACGCGGCCACCCACGTCATCGGCTCCGCGGCACCGCTGTCGCGCAGGGTGTCCAGGCCGAACACGTACACGGCGACCTTGAGGACCGTGAAGACCCCGGCCTTGACCACGGCCACCGCGTGCAGCAGCGCCGACACCGGGGCGGGAGCCACCATCGCCGCGGGCAGCCAGCGATGCACCGGCATCAGCGCCGCCTTGCCGATGCCGAACAGGTAGAGCGGGAAGAGCAGGGTGAGCACCCCGGTTCCGGCTTGACCGGCCAGCAGACCGCCGGGCCGGAAGTCGGTGCTCCCGGCCAGTACCCACGTCACGACGATCGCCGGCAGCAGCAGTCCGATCGAGGTGGCCAGCAGCACCGCCACGTAGATGCGTGATCCGCGCCGCGCCTTCGCGTCGCCGTGGTGCGCCACCAGCGGCCAGGTCGCCAGCGTCATCAGCTCGTACCCGATGAGCAGGGTGATCAGGTTGGCCGACAGCGCGATCCACATCGCGGACGCGATCGTCAGCGCGAAGAAGGCGAAGAACCTGGCCAGGGCGGGTTCCTGTGCGGCGCGCAGGTAACCGGCGGCATAGATCGTGGTCACCGGCCAGAGCACGGCGGCGACCGAGGCGAACATCAGGCCCAGCGGTTCGAGCGCGAACTCCAGCGACAGGCCGGGCAGCCACGTCCACAGCTCGAAACGCAACCCCTGGCCGGCGACGGGCCACAGGGCGAGCACCATCCCCGCCAGCGCGAGGCCGCAGGCCACCGAGGCGGCCTCACGCGCGATCGGCCGGTGCCGCAGGAGCAGCACGCCGCAGCAGGCCAGCAGCGGGATGGCCACCGCGACCGGAAGCGCCACGGCCCGGTCGGGGGAGGTCCAGGCGGTGATCAGCTCAGCCACCCCCGTTCCCGAGCAGTGCCGAGGCCGCGGCGTCGGCGAGGTGGGCCGGCAGGGACGCGTCGAATCCGAAGGACACCGACAGCAAGACCAGGAACCAGATGGCCGTGACCATCGACGCCGGCGCAGCCGCCGGTTCGGCGTCGGCCGTCGGTTCGCGGAACCACGCGACCTCGACGACCCGGCCGACGTAGAACACGGCGAGCAGTGAGCCGCTCAGCATGGCCGCGAGCACGAGCCACTGGCCCTGCTCGACCAGCGCTGTCACAAGCGCCCACTTGCTGACGAAGCCCGCGGTCGGCGGCACTCCGACCAGGCCCAGGCCCGCCACCACGAATGCGGCGAACGTCCAGGGCATCCGGCGCCCGACCCCGGCCAGCGCCGCGAGCCGGACCGTGCCGAGCCTGAGCAGCAGCAGTCCTGCCGTCGCGAACAGCGCCGCCTTGGTCACCGAATGCATGATCATGTGCAGGTACGCGGCGGAGACGCCGGCCGTGGTGGCGAGGCTGACTCCGGCCACGATGTAGCCGACCTGCGCGACGCTGGACCAGGCCAGCAGGTACCGGAGGTCGTCCTGGAAGCACGCGGCGGCGGAGCCCAGCAGGATCCCCAGGGCGGCGAGGAGCAGCCCGATCCGGCCGACGGGCATCGCCCCGAACACCAGGGTCGCGCCGAAGACGGTGAACGCGAACCGGCAGAACACATAGATCGCGACCTTGGTTCCGGTGGCGGCGATGAACGTGCTCACGGCGGACGGCGCTTCCGCATAGGCCGCGGGCAGCCAGGCGTGCAGCGGGAAGACGGCCATCTTGACCGCGAGGCCGACGAAGACCAGGACCACTGCCGCCTGTAGTGAGCGGTTGTCGTGACCGCCGGTGACCCGCTGGGCCAGGTCGCCCATGTTCAGCGTGCCGGTGACCGCGTAGGCCAGGCCGATGCCGATCAGCACGAACACCGCCCCGACCGAGCCGATCACCAGGTAGCGGAAAGCGGCCAGCAGCGCCTGCCGGCGACGGCCCATGGCGATCAGCGTGTACGTCGACAGCGAGCTGATCTCGAGGAACACGAACGCGTTGAACACGTCCCCGGTGATCGCCAGGCCCAGCAGCCCGGCCAGGGTGAGACACAGGCACGCGTAGAGCAGCGGGACGCGCCGAGGGGCGAGCTCTCCCGCGACACTGCGGCGGCTGTAGACCGCGACGACGACGGCGCTCAGCGACACCAGCAGCAACACGGGGGTGTTGAAGCCGTTCACGACGAACTCGATGCCGTACGGCGCCTGCCAGTCGCCCATCGCGTAGCGCAGCGTGCCGCTCCGGTCCACGCGCACGGCGAGCAGCGCGGCACACGTCAGTGAGGCCAGGGAGGCGACGAGGAACAGCAGCCACGCCACGGTCCGGGACCGCAGCAGCACGCACAGTGGTGCGCAGAGCAGGGGGGCCGCCACCTGCAGCACCGGGAGCTGACCCGTCATGAGCCGCCGCTGTCACGCCCGGCGGCCTGGTGGCCGTCATGCCCGGTGGCCAGGTCGGCCCTGTCGCGTTCGACCACCTCGTCCTCCTCGACGGTGCCGTACGCCTCGAAGATGCGTACGGCCAGGGCGAGTCCCACGGCGAGGGTCGCGACGCCGACCACGATGGCGGTGAGGATCAGCACCTGTGGCAGCGGGTGGGAGTAGACCTCGACACCGTCGGAGATGATCGGCGCGCTCCCCCCGTCCCGCTTGCCGAGGCCGATGTAGAAGAGGAAGACCCCGACCTGGAAGAGCGTGAGGCCGATCAGCTTCTTCAGCAGGTTGCCGTGGCTGATGACGACGTAGAGCCCGATCAACATCAGGGCGAAGAACGTCCAGTAGACGTAGTGGGACGCGATCACCGGGACACCCCCCGGCCCGCGAAGCTGAAGAAGATCGTCGTCATGACGGACGCGACGGTGATGCCGATGGCCGTCTCGACCACCAGGATCCCGAGATGCTGTCCCGTCGCGGGATTGCCCGGGGCGAGGACGTCATAGTCCAGAAACGAGCCGCCGAGCAGCATGGTGGCCATACCGAGCCCGATGTAGACGAGCAGTCCGAGCGTGACAAGTGACCACAGCGCGGCATGCGGCACCACCCGCTGCGCCCGGTCCAGTCCGAACACCAGGCCGTAGAGTACGAAGCCGGACGCGAAGATCACGCCGGCCTGGAAGCCCCCGCCGGGGCCGTACTCGCCGTGGAAGAGCACGTACAGCGCGAACAACAGGACGAACGGCAGGAGCCCGCCGCTGACGACGCGGATGACCCGATAGTCCGCGAGATCGAAGTCCGCGATCGGCCGGGGCCGCTCCGGCCGGGTCGGCCGCCGTCGCCTCAGCGGGCCGAGCAGCGACACCACGGCGAGGCCCGCGGTGAAGACGACGACCAGCTCTCCCAGTGTGTCGAGCCCTCGGTAACTGGCCAGCACCGAGGTCACGGTGTTGGGGATGCCCACGGCCTCCTGGGACTGGTGCAGGTACACCTCGGTGAGGGGGTGGCTGTGCACGGGACTGTCCGCGGCGCCGAACGCGGGCAGGTCGAGACTGGCGTAGCCGAGCGTGCCGCCGACCAGCAGCACCGCCGCCACGCCGGGCAGGCGCCGCCGACGCTGAGTGACGGCCTCCCGGGAGCGGGTCAGTGCGAGCACGCCGAGGATCAGCACCGTACTGATCCCGACGCCGACCGCGGCTTCGGTGAACGCCACGTCCAGGGCATCGAGGAGTACGAAGAGGCACGCTGTGACAAGGCTGAACAACGCCGCCAGCATCGCGGCCTCATACAGCGCGCGCAGCCGGGTGATGGTCACCGCGGTCGCCACGAGGATGGCGAGCAGCACTATGTTGATCAAGCTGAAGGCGGTCATCAGCGGCGCCGGTCCCCTTCCTGCCACATGGGCACGCCGTCCCGTCGCGCGGCGTGCGCCAGGATGTGCGTCGCGGTCGGAGATGTCAGCGTCAGGAAGAGCAGGATGATCAGCAGCCGGACCGCGGTGTCCCAGGCGTCCACCCGCAGCAGCAGGCCGATGAGGATCAGCCCGGCACCGGCGGGGTCGGTGACGCTGGCGGCGTGGGTACGGGTGTAGAAGTCCGGGAAGCGCAGCAGGCCCACGCCGCCGGAGACCAAGGCCAGGGCACCGGCCGCCAGCAGCACGCCGCTCAGCACCTCGATGACGCTCAACCTGCTTCGCCCCCCTCCGTGCCGCTCCACGGGTCCTGAAGGTGGGTCAGGCGCAGCACCGCGACCGTGGCGACGAAGTTGACCAGGGCGTAGAGGATCCCGATGTCGAGGAACTCGGGCCGGCCGAAGAGGAAGCCGGCCACCGCGACGAACAACACGGTCTTGGTGCCGAACGTGTTGATCGCGAGGATGCGGTTGTAGAGGCCGGGCCCCATGAACGCGCGCACCAGCGCGAGCACCATGGTGACCAGCAACGCCACCATGACGGCGAAGATCATCCTCGCGCCTCCGTCCGCCGCGCCCGGCTCAGCATGCGTCCCTGCCGGAGCTCCTCGACGCCGGCCTGTTCCAGGCTGTGCACCTTGATGGCGTCCTCATCGACGTCCAGCGACAGCGTGCCCGGGGTCAGCGTGATCGAGTTCGCGTAGACCACCTGCGACAGCTCCGGCAGGTCCGCCGCCGGAGTCGACTCCACGACGGGCCGCAGGACCAGCCGCGGTGACCAGACCTTCCGCGCCACCCCGTACGCCGAGACGAGCACCTGCCCGCTCAGCCACAGGAAGTACCGCGGCAGGCGCAGAACGAACGCGAGCCTCAGGCTCTGGTGGGCGAGACCGGCCCGCCATGTCAGCCAGCAGACCGCCGCGACCGACAGCGTGCCGAGCGCGAGTGTCAGCGGCTCGTAGCGCCCAGAGAGCAGCAGCCAGAACACCGCGGGAAGTGGAGCCGTCCGAAGGAGACGCACGGTGGACTTGCGCCTGCGGTTCTGCGCGCTCGCGACGCCGGTGGGGTCGTGGTCCAGCAGGCTCATACGGCTTCCTCGTGGTCGCGCCCGCCAGCGATCAGGACGCACCCTCGGCGGCGGTGGCGAGCAGCCCGAGCAGCCGATTGGCTGTGACGACCCCGAGAACTCCGCCTCCTTCCCGCTCGACCAGTGCGAACGGACACTCTCGTCGCACCATCAACTCGGCCAGTTCTATGACCGTCGCTTGCGGCCCGACCCTCGGAATCCGGCGCGGGAGCTGAGTGAGCACCTCGCGGACGCGGGTGCCGGCCAGCGCTGTGGCCACTCGGTCGGCATGCCCTTCGTCGATGACGTGGGTGAGGGAAGGGTCGTCCAAGAAATATTGCGGAACCACCGCCCGGAGCAGATCGATCGACGAGATGCAGCCGACGACCTCGCCCCGGTCGTCGGCGACGACGAGACCGGGCAGACCGTGACGCGAGAGCAGCTGCAATGAGGCCAAGATGTCGTCGGCTGGGTGCGCGGTCGGCAAAGTCTCGACGACATCGGCAGCATGCATAAATGTGTCCCGCCATCGGATCGTCGGCACGGAAACGTGATTGACCACGATTATCTGACGCTGCACCTGCTCGGCCAACGCCCGGCGCGGTCAATGAGTGGCACGCCTTCCTTGCCGACGATCGGCAAAGATGCCGTGGCACCCGTCGGACGTACTCTTTTCACCCGGGTGGCCGGTGGTGGTTCCTCGCGCGACATAGCAAGCTCACTGGTGTGGCACCAGAGGAGAGGCACAGCGAAACCGCCATGACCTGGACGACATCGTCGGGCTCTACCGGCGCGGAACCGCCCAACGTGGCAATGCTCGCCGCACGGGCGAGCTCCGAAGCGCATGGCGTGCCGGCGGAGCTTCTGGAGGGATACCTGCAAGGGCTCGCGAAGATCAGTACGGGAGGACGGCTCGGCTCGGACGAGCTTCGCCATCGGCGCGCCATCGGCGCCCGCGCGGCCGAGCAGAACGTGCCCATGCGCGGTGTCGTCGACCTCTACCTGAGCGCCACCTGGCTCGCCTGGCCCTCGCTGCCCGGTGTGCGCGCCGCCGCCGACGCGGATGTGCTCCGCCGGGTCGGCGAGGCCGTATTCCGTGCCGCCGACGCGACCATCACCGCGGTGACGGAGGGCTACGAGGAAGCCCA
>WHSL01000258.1 GCA_009380095.1 Streptosporangiales bacterium
CGCCGCCCTGCTCGCCTACCCCCTGCTGATCGAACCCACCCTCGACCTCAACGCCCAAAGCCGCTGGTGGGGAATCATCTACGTCGCCTTCGCCGTAGCACTCACCACCTGCGCCCTCATGGCCCGCTTCTGGCGACGCGCCCCCGAAACCGCACACGCGACCGCCACGGAACCCGTGCCCGATGCGATCGGCCGGCGGCGGCGGATGAAATGGTTCCTGCTCGCGGCGCTGCCGTCATCGCTGAACCTCGGCGTCACCACCCACATCACCACGGACATCGCACCCGTACCGCTGCTCTGGGTCATCCCGCTCTCGCTCTACCTCATCACCTACATCGCCGCCTTCGCCTCCACCCGCCGCACCGCCCCCGCCTGGGCCATCGACCTCGCCGCCGCCCTCACCGTCCCCGCTCTGATCGCGAGCGGCATCCCCACCGGGGGCGCGGCCAGCATCCTCGCCGCGCTGGTCTTCCTCACCGTGGCGGCGTACGCCGCCCACGCGCTCCTCGCCGCCGACCGGCCACCCGCCGCCCGCCTCACCGAGTTCTTCCTCATCACCTCCGCCGGCGGCGCGGCCGGCGCGCTCTTCAACGGCCTGCTCGCCCCGAGCCTGTTCGACCGCGTGGCCGAGTACCAGTTCGCCGTGGTGGCGGTGGCGTTGCTGCTCCTGCTGTCCGGGCGCACGTCTGGGCTCTACGGGCTGTTCGGCGCCACGCCCGTCCGACGGCTCGCGTCGGTGGCCCTCGGAGTGGGTGGCTGGATGCTGTGGGCCACCCCGGTGGCCGGTGAGCCCTGGCTCCTCCTGGTCCAGCTCGTGCTGCTGGCCATGGCCGCCTTCGCGTTCCTCGGCCGGGTCAAGGTGTTCACCGGAATCGCCCTGGTGCTGGCCGGCGCGCTGCTGACGCTCCCCTCCTCCGGCGCGCGGCTGCACGGGCGTACCTTCTTCGGCGCGTACACGATCACGGACGAGGACGGACTGCGGACCCTGGCGCACGGCACCACCAACCACGGTTCGCAGATCCTGGACCCGGCGCAGCGGCGGCGTCCCGTGCAGTACTACGACGCGACAGGTCCGGCCGGCGACATCTTCGGCGCCGCGACGGACCGCAGGAACATCGGCGTGGTCGGGCTCGGCGCGGGCGGCATGGCCGCGTACGCGCGCGCCGGCCAGAACTGGGACTTCTACGAGATCGATCCCGAGATCATCGAGATCGCGCGGAATCCGACGTGGTTCACCTACCTGCGTGACTGCCCCTGCAGGGCCACGACGACGGCGGGCGACGGACGGCTGGCCCTGGAGCGCGTACCGGACGGCAAGTACGACCTCCTCATGCTCGACGCGTTCTCCTCCGGCGCCATCCCCACCCACCTGCTCACCCGCGAGGCCCTTCAGGGCTACCTCCGTAAGCTCGCCCCCGGCGGCATGATCGTCTTTCAGATCAGCAACCGTGCCCTCAGCCTGGCTCCGATGATGGGCGCCACGGCCAAGGCGGCCGGGATGCACGCGGTGACCGCCGGCGTCGGCGAGCTGCCGACCCGGTTCGGCGTGCCCTCCAACTGGGTCGTGGTCGCCCGGACGCCGGGCGACCTGGCGGTGCTGAACAAGGGTCGCTACGACTGGAGGCCCGCACCCACCGACGGTCCCGTCTGGACCGACTCCTACTCCGCCGTGTGGAGCGTGATCAGCTGATCCGCCGCGGGCCCACCCGTCACGCGGAGGGTTCCAAGGTGCCGTCGACGCGGCGCGGTACGGAGACGGGGCCGTCGCGGAGCTCCTCGGGGAGCACCGACTGCGGCGCGTCCTGCCAGGCGACCGGCCGTACGAAGCGGCGCACGGCCGTCCCGCCCACGGAGGTGTGCAGCGCGTTGGTGGTGGCCGGCCAGGGGCCGCCGTGGTTCATCGCCCAGGCCACGGCCACCCCGGTGGGGAAGCCGTTCCAGATGAGCCGCCCGGCCCGGTCCCGCAGCGCCGCGGCCAGCCGCTCCGGCAGCCCGGTCTCGCCGTCACCGATGTGCACGGTCGCGGTGAGCGCACCGCTCAGCCCGGCGAGCGCCGCGAACAGCTCCTCCTCGTCGGCGTACTCGGCGAGCACGGTCACCGGCCCGAAGCACTCCTCCAGCACCGCACCGGACAGCTCCCCCGCGCGAGCGGCGAACACCACCGGGCTGGACGCCGTGGGCCCCTGCGAGCCGTTGCCGTCCGGGGTGGAGGCCACGGCGCTCACACCGGCGGTCTCCCGCAGCCGCGCCGCCCCGGCCTCGAACGCGTCGTGGATGCCGGCGCTCAGCATCCACCCCGCGCCGAGCTCCGCCACCCCCGCGGTCATCGCGGCCCGCAGCCGCTCGGCCGCCTCTCCGGCCGGCACGAACGCCAGCCCCGGCTTCGTGCAGAACTGCCCGACGCCGAGCGTGAACGAGCCGATCAGCCCCTTGGCGATCTCCTCCGCCCGCTCCGCCGCGGCGGCCGGGGTGACGACGAGCGGGTTGAGGCTGCCGAGCTCACCGTAGAACGGGATCGGGTCGGGCCGTGCCGAGGCCAGGTCGAACAGCGCCCGCCCGCCGCGCAGCGAGCCGGTGAACCCGACCGCCTTGATCGCGGGATGCCGCACCAGCAGGGAGCCGCCCTCCTGGCCGTGCACGATCCCGACCGTGCCCTCCGGCGCGCCGGAGGCGCGCGCACCCGCGTCCAGCGCCTCGTACGCCAGCTGCGACGTGCCGGGATGCGCGGGGTGCGCCTTCACCACCACCGGGCAGCCCGTGGCCAGCGCGGAGGCGGTGTCGCCGCCCGGCACCGAGAAGGCGAACGGGAAGTTGCTGGCGCCGAACACGCCGACCGGGCCGAGCGGCACCAGCATGCGGCGCACGTCCGGACGGGGGCCCATGGCCGTGTCGCCGGCGTGGTCGATCGTGGCCTCCAGGTACCCGCCGTCCTCGATCACCTCGGCGAACAGCCGCAGCTGGAAGCAGGTCCGGGTGAGCTCGCCGTTCAGCCGGGTCTCTCCCAGCGCGCTCTCCCGGTCGGCGACCTCGGTGAGCGTGGCGCGCCGCGCCTCCAGCTCGTCGGCCATGGCGCGCAGCATCGCCGCACGCCCGGCGCGGCCCAGCGCCTCGAGCGCGGGGAACGCGCGTTCCGCGCGTACGCACACCGCGTCCACGTCGGCGGCCGTGCTCTCCGCCGCGACCTCGGCGACCGGCGTGCCGGTCCGTACGTCAATGCTGCTCACCGCGGTCATCGCCGCCTCACCTCCGGGTCTGCTGCGTCGGTCACCGGCACCCCTCGCGCGCGGAGGCGCCGGAGTTCCGGGCCGTCGAGGGCCGTATCGCCCATCACACCATCCCCGGTGCCCCGTTGACGCATTCACCCACCCGGGTTAGAACGCGTTCTAGTAGCCCACACCCCCGGGGAGCCCTCGTGACCACGGACATCGACCTCTACGACCCCGACGTCTACCAGCGCGCGATGCCGTACGACTGGTTCTCCCACCTGCGGGAGCACGACCCCGTGCACTGGCAGGAGGTGCCCGGCCAGCCCGGGTACTGGGCGCTGACCCGGCACGAGGACGTGGTGCACGTCTCCCGCCACCCCGAGCTGTTCTCCTCCTACCGGGGCACCTCGATGCTCCCCGAGCAGGACGAGGAGGGCCTGGCCCGGAACCGCATGATCATGCTCAACCAGGACCCGCCCGAGCACACCCGCCACCGTCGGCTGGTGAACCGCGGGTTCACCCCGCGCGCGATCGGCCACCTGGAGAAGCACATCACCGAGATCTGCGACGGCCTCATCGACGAGGTGGCGGCCCGGGGCGAGGCCGACTTCGTCACCGACATCGCCGCGCAGCTGCCGCTGTACGTGATCTGCGAGCTGCTCGGGGTGCCGCCGGAGGACCGGTGCAAGATCTTCGCCTGGTCGAACGCGCTCGTCGGCTTCGACGACCCGGAGTACGCGCAGGAGCGCATGAGCTCCATGGGCGCCCTGTACGCGTACGCGGGCGAGCAGGCCGCGAAGCGCCGCCGTGACCCGCGGGACGACCTGATCACCACGCTGCTCGAGCCGGACGCCGACGGCGAGGAGCTCGGCCCGGGCGAGTTCGAGATGTTCGTGCTGATGCTCGCCGTGGCGGGCAACGAGACGACGCGCAACGCGGCCTCCGGCGGGATGCTGGCCCTGATCGAGCACCCGGACCAGTGGGCGCGGCTGGTGAACGACGAGGTCCCGGCCGGTACCGCGGCCGAGGAGATCGTGCGCTGGGTGTCGCCGATCATCCAGTTCCGGCGGACCGCGCAGGCCGATACCGAGATCCGCGGGCAGCGCATCGCCGAGGGCGAGAAGGTCGTGGTCTACTACCCGGCCGCCAACCGCGACCCGCGGGTGTTCACCGGCCCTGGCGCGTTCGACCTCGGGCGCGACCCCAATCCGCACGTCGGGTTCGGGGGCGGGGGGCCGCACTTCTGTCTCGGCGCGCACCTGGCGCGGATGGAGCTCGCGGTGCTGTTCCGCGCCCTGGCCGCGCGCATGCCGGACATCCGCCCGGCCGGCGAGGTCCGGCGGCTGCGCTCCAACTTCATCAACGGCATCAAGGAGATGCCGGTCCGCTTCACCGCCGCCTAGTCTAGGGGCGCCCGCGGGCACGGCCGGGCCTCGCCGTCCGCCTCCACCCGCAGGTCGCCACGGATCACGATGCCGCCGCCCGCCCGGCGCGCCGCCACCGTCGGCCGGTCCGGCGACTCCGCGGCAGGAGCGGGCCGCTCGGACACAGCGCCGGTGGGGGCGTACTGCAGCGCGCAGGAGGGGCAGCGCCTGATCACCTCGGCGGTCTCGCCCGCCGGAGCGGCGTCCGGCTCCACCCAGGGGCGCCGCTTGGTGTCGAAGACGGCCGGCAGGCCGCGTACGCACTCCGCCGCGTGCAGACAGCGCCCCGGCTCGAAGGTCACGGTGACGGCCTCGCCCGGATACTCCTTGACCTTGCGCCGGGGCCGTTCCGGCGCGCCGCCCATCAGTCCCGCACCTCGGACTCGGGGGCGTGATACAGCAGGTCCTGGTACTCGGGGTGGCGGCCGATGTACGCCTTGTAGAACGGGCAGAGCGGCAGCACGTGCAGCCCCTGGCCGCGTACGTCGTTCAGCGAGCGGCGGGCCAGCGCGCTGCCCACGCCCTTCCCCTCGAAGGCCCCCTCCACCTCGGTGTGGGTGAACACCACGAGCCGGTCGGTCTGCGTGTACTCGGCGAACCCGGCGAGCTCCTCGCCGATGTGCGCCTCGTACCGCCCGGCCTCGGGCACCTTCGTGATCTCGACGTCCATGCCGCGGCTCCCCTCGGGTCTCGCCTCCGAAAATACCCGGCGCCCCGCCCGAAACACCCACCGCGGCGGGCGCCACACGTCAGCCGCGGCCGAGGTACGGCATCTTCGTCGCCATCACCGTCATGAACGGCACGTTGGCGGAGAGCGGGAGCGCCGCCATGTGCACGATGAAGTCGGCCACGTCCCGTACGTCCATGGTCGGCTCCACCATCACCTCGCCACTGGCCTGCAGCACCCCGCCCTGCATCCGCTCGGTGAGCGGGGTCGCGGCGTTGCCGATGTCGATCTGGCCGGCCGCGATGTCGTACGGCCGGCCCTCCAGCGCGAGCGCCTTGGTGAGGCCGGTGATGGCGTGCTTGGTGGCGGTGTACGGGATGCCGTGCGGGCGCGGGGCGTGCGCGGAGATCGAGCCGTTGTTGATGATCCGGCCGCCCTGCGGGTCCTGCTCCTTCATGATCCGGAACGCCTCCTGCGCGCACAGGAACGACCCGGTGAGGTTGATGTCCACGGCCGCCTGCCAGTCCGCCGTCTCCACGTCCTCCACCGGCACCCGGCCGCCGGACACGCCGGCGTTGTTGAACAGCAGGTCGAGCCGGCCGAAGCGGTCCCGTACGAGGCCGAACAGCGCGGCGATGTCCTCCGGCCGGGCCACGTCCGTCACCGCCGGGGTGACCGTCCCCGGGCCGCCGGACGCCTCCGCGGTCTCCCGCAGCGCCTCCTCCCGCCGCCCCGCGATCACCACGTCATAGCCGTCGGCGGCCAGCGCGAGCGCCGTCGCCCGGCCGATCCCCGACCCACCACCGGTCACCACGGCAACCCGATTCCGCGCGCTCACACCGCACCTCCACATGCCGGGACGAGAACTGTGGTCCAGATTGGATCATGGCGCACGTCAGTCGTTCATCCCTCCCCAACAGGAATGGCCGGACGGAGCGCCGGCCAGCGTCACATCTCCCAGCGGCGTCGACCGCGCCGAACGTGGCGATGGCCCGGCGCACTCCAGCCTGTTTCCAGGGGCTGCTCAGTCTCCGAAGAGTTCGGCGAGGTCAAGGGTGAGGTCGAACGGCTCGGGCAAACGCAGGGTCTCGCTTTGCGTCGCCACGGTGAGCGTGCCGTACCTGGTTCCGCCGGGCTCGGTCATCAGCGTGACCACCGGCTTGTCCGCCACGGGGTCGATGAGCAGGAACATCGGCACGCCCGCCTGAGCGTACGCGCGGGGCTTGAGGTCGCGGTCGGCGGCCGCGCTGCCGGGCGACACGACCTCGGCCACCAGCAGGGCTCCGTGCCCGACGGCGTGGGAGGTGTCGTGGTCGGGGGCCTCGCGCGGCAGCACCATCAGGTCCGGCACCATGCGGTCCCGCGTGACGGCACAGTACACGCCCAGGTTCGTGTGGACCTCCCAGCCATTTCGGCGCTTGATCTCGAAGAACACGTCACCGAGCCGTTCCGTGAGGCGACCGTGCCTCCGGCTCGCGGTCGGGCTCACGATGAGCCGCCCATTGATGAGCTCGACGGTGTGATCGGGCTGGTCGAACTCCTCATACGCCCGCTCGAGCTCCTCGATCGTGATCCCCGTGACTTCGACCCGCGCGTCAACAGGCAACCCGGGAACCCTGAGATGCCGCTCCATGGCCATGACCACATCATTCACTCCCCTCGGTGATGACGCCAGCACTCCGTGCGCACCGGCACGACAACGCAACGTAGCCGGATGGGAGGCCGCCGGTGGGGCGCGGAGCTCATCTGTGGACAGGCTCGGCGTGTCGTCGCGCCTGTGGATAACCGGGCGTCACGTCAGCCGGCGGCGGAGGTGGGGGGCCGGCCGGCCGGGGTGGGGGCGGGGGCAGGGCGGCCGAGGTGGCGGGGGATGGCGAGGCTCGCGGCGAGACCGATGACGCAGACCGCCACGAGGTAGGCGGAGATCGCCATCGCGGTCCCGTACGTGCTGAC
>WHSL01000228.1 GCA_009380095.1 Streptosporangiales bacterium
ACGAGGGGTACGCGTCGAGCCTCGCCGCGGCCTCCCTGCTGGACCTCGGGCTGCACCGGGCCACCGACATGATCGGAGGGTTCCGCGCCTGGGCCGCGGTGGGGCTCCCGGTCGAGCGCCGTCCCGTCTCCGCCGTCTGAGACGTTCCGGGAACCATCGCCTGCGGCGCCGGGTTGACGTGTAGGGCGGGACCGTACGGATGGGAAGCCCGCGCGGCGCGGGTTCGGGAGGTCGATCGGTCGATGGGTTTCGTGGCCACGCTGTTGACGCTCATCGGCCTGATCCATGTCTACCTGTGGAAACGCCTGGTCCGTGACACCACGCGGGCCGGGTCGGCGCGGCTGTGGGGGACGTTGCTGCTTCTGGCGATGTTCGCCGTCACGCTGTCGGCGCTGCTGACGCGGTCGGCGCCGGTGGACACCGCGCGCTGGTTCGCCTGGCCTGGGTTCATGTGGCTGGCCGTCATGCTCTACCTGCTCGTCATTCTCCTCGCCCTCGAAATCCCGCGTCTCGCCGCCCTCCTGACCCTTCGCTACCGCCACCGGCGCGCGTTCCCCGCTCGTGCCGGCTCTCTCGCGGAGGCCGAGCCGGCGTCCGTGATGGGAGAAGGGCCGCCCGCCAGCGTGCGGGCCGCCGGTGGCCTGCCCGTTCCGGCGGCGCATCCCGCGGTCTCCGGCGAGGGCGGCACCGCGGTCGCCGACCCGCCCGGGATCGACCGCGGTGAACCCGGCGGGCTCGGCGGCCCTGTGACCGGCGGCCGCGCGGGTGCCGTCGGCGGCGGGCCCGGCGGACGTGCGACTGGCGGCCGCGTGGATGCCGCCGGCGACCGGACCGGTGGGCGTGCGACTGGCGGCCGCGTGGATGCTGCCGACGCCGGACCCGCGAGCGGCGCCGACGCCGGTGCGAGCGGCGGCGGTGCGGATGGCGTCGGCGGCGGGGGCGGCTCCGTCGAGGCGGCGTACCTGGATCGGCGGCGGTTCTTGGCGCGTGGGTTCGCGGCGGCCGCGGGGGTGGCGGCGGCCGGGACCGTGGGCTACGGCACGTACACGGCGCTCGGCCCGCTGGACGTCCGGCGGGTGCCGATCGCGCTGCCCCGGCTGGACGGCGCGTTCCACGGTTTCCGCGTCGCGGTGGTCAGCGACATCCACCTCGGCTCGCTGCGCGGCCGCGCGCACACCGAACGGATCGTCCGCACCATCAACGGACTGCGGCCCGACATGATCGCCGTGGTCGGCGACCTCGTCGACGGCAGCGTGCCCGAGCTGGGCGCGGCCGCGGCACCGCTCCGCGACCTGGAGGCCGAACACGGGGCGTACTTCGTCACCGGAAACCACGAGTACTACTCGGGCGTCGGCGCCTGGGTAGAGGAGATCCGCGAGCTCGGCCTGCGCCCGCTGCTCAACGAGCGCGCGGAGATCACCCGAGGGAACGCCGCATTCGACCTCGCCGGCGTGGACGACCTCACCGCGGAGGCCGAGGGCGGCGGCCCCGACTACACCCGCGCCCTCGCCGGCCGCGACACCGGCCGCGCCGTCGTACTTCTCGCCCACCAGCCCGTACTGGCCACCGAGTCCGCCCGTCACGGCGTCGACCTGCAACTCTCCGGCCACACGCATGGCGGTCAACTATGGCCGTTCCACTACGTGGTCCGCGCCGCCCAAGGCACCGTCGCCGGCCGCGCCCGAATCGGCGACACAGAGCTCTACGTAACCCGAGGCGCCGGCTTCTGGGGCCCACCCGTCCGCGTCGGCGCACCCCCCGAAGTCTCCCTCATCCAACTCCACGCCCGCCCTTGACCAACGGGGCCGGTCAAGGCCGCGGATGCAGGTGTTCCAGCCTGTCGAGGTGAACGGCGTAGATGAAGGCTGCGATCGACGAAGAGCCTAGGCGGCTGCTCTGGTGGCGACACGGAGGGCGTCCTCGACCTCGGCCTGAGAGAGTCCGAACTCCGCCGCGACCGTTTCCAGCGGCTCTCCCGCCTGGAGCAGGTCGATGACGTCCTCCAGCTTCGCGCCACCATGCGCGAAGCGGGGGCGCCCGAACGCGTGCTCGGCGTCGATCACCACTTTGGCCGACCGGTATTGCGGGAGCTGAATGCGTTCCGCGTAGTCGTCGTCGGCGAAGGTCACCAGACGGAGGTATTGCTCGACGATTTCGGCGAAGACGCGCTGGCCATGGCGGACCACCACGAGCTCACGGGCCGAGGCGCCCTCGGGGTGTCCCCGGCGTGCTCGGCGTAGTCGTACAGCACCTCGGCGCCGTCGGTGAACAGGCGCCTGCTGGCCAGCGCATGTTCCACCCCGAGCTCCTGCTGGAGCACGCCGATCGCGGGTCGGATGCGTTGCAGAGGAACGCCCGACTTCCGGAACGCGGCAAGGGCGAACCCTTCGGCCAATCCGATGAAGGGGACCGCTGGAGCTTTCTGATGACTCGGACGGTCCGCCGTGACAACAGGGGTGGCCTTGAGACGCCGCCCGCCGCGCGTCGGCCGATCGTACCCGTATGCCCAATTAGTGAAGGTCGAGGCCGGGACGCTCAGGTAGTCGGCCGCCTCGGCGATCCCATACAGCGGTGTCCTGAACCGGTCCACGGCCAGTCACCTCCCGGCGGCCAAAAGCGAGCTCATCTCGCACTGTGCCACAGAGTAACCGTCGCCACGCCGATCGCCTGCGGTTATTCGCGACGAGACGGAGGCGTGTCGGGCATGGAACTCTTGAAGGTCGCGGGGGCAGGCATCAACCTTGATCGCCTGGAGGTGACGCGCCGATGCCGGTCTTCCGCCGTCTCAGGTATGTGGCCGCCGTGCTGGCGGTCGCGGTGCCGGCCGCGGGGTGCAGCGCGGACCAGCCGGAGGGCCCGGCCGCGAGCGACGTGGGCGTCACCGCGGAGCCCTGTCCCGAGGCGGTCAACCCCAACCACGGCTGCATCTACCTGGGGATGATCTCCGATCTCGGTACGGGGCCGTACGGCGACGTGGGCCGCCCCGCGACCGAGGGCGCGGAGGCCTTCTGGCGGCAGGTGAACGAGGACGGCGGCATCGGCGTGTACGACGTGGACGCCGGCACCTTCGTGCGGGACGGGAAGTACAACGCGGAGCTGCATTTCGCCGCGTACCGGAGCCTCAAGGGGCAGGTGCTCGCGTTCGCCCAGAGCCTCGGCCCGGCCACCCCCGCGGCGATGCTGGACGACCTGCGCCGCGGCGGGATCGTCGCGGTGCCCGTGCTCGCCGACTCCGGCGCCGACTTCCGGCCCGAGCTGCTGGAGTCCGGGGCGAGCGCCTGTGTGTCCGGGATGACCGCGGTGGACGCGGCCGGCGAGGGGCGGGTGCTGACGGTCCGTACCTCCGACGCGTACGCCGGCGACGCGGCCGCCGGCGCCCGGGCCGCCGCGCAGCGCCGCGGGCTCCCGTACGACGAGCTGCGCACCGACGACCCCGCGGACGCGATCGCGGAGATCGCCGGCTCCGGTGCGGCCACGGTCGTGCTGGCCGTCCCGCCGGAGGACTCCGTGACGATCGTGGAGGGCCTGGCGAGCCGCGACTTCGCCGGCGACGTGTACGGCGCCGGCCCCGCCTGGACCTCCGACATGCTGCGCAACGGCGCGGTGATCGACCGGTACGCGCTGGCCGATCCCCGGGCGGTGGACACCGAGTCGCCCGGATACGCCGCCCTGGTGGACCGGCTACGTGAGGACGGAGTCCGGGATCCGTCGCCGGGGCACGTGGCCGGCTGGGTGGCGCAGTACCCGCTGAAGGCGGCGCTGGAGCGGGCGGCCACCGGGTCCCGGCTGACCCGCGCGACGCTGCTCCGCGCGGCCGGGGCGCTGCAAACGGCCGACTTCCAGGGCCTGCTGCCGCAGCAGGCCGCCGACCAGCGGCGCGGGCGGGCGTACCGGGCCGCGGCGGTGACCCGGCCCGACCCCGACCGGGCCGGCGCCACCCGGACCGTACAGGCCCTCCGCGAGGGCTCAACCGCGACAGGCCACATCTTCGATCGTCCCTGCGCCGGCTGACCGCTCGAGCCGAGGCGGCACTTGATGAGCGACCGGTCCTAGGGCGTGGCAGGATGAAGCGCTCTAATCCGACAAGGAGGCGCGGTGCTGCTCATCGGGGCTTCAAGACGATCTTGAAGGTGCTCTCCGAAGGCGTGTTCAACTGCCCGCAGTGCGGGGGCGACCGTCAGTACAAGCTGTGCCTGGCGCGCCGGTGGTTCACGTTCTTCGGGATCCCGATCTTCACGTACAAGACCGTGGGCCGGCTCGTGGAGTGCACCGGATGCGGCTCGCACTGGGAGGAAGGCGTGTTGCAGCGCCCGACCACCGCGGCACGCCAGGCCGCCGCCACGGCCGTCGCCGAGGCGGGCCTGCACGGCTACACGGAGGCGGGGGTCGACCAGGACCTCGGCGCGCCTCCGGTCGACCCGTCCGGCGTACTCGTCCCGCTCGGTGGCTCGTCGAACCGCAGGGGCGCGAGTGGCTGCTCTCCCGTACGGCCGCCATCGCCGCGGCCGAGGGCGCGATCGCGCCGAACGCCCGAGCCTTTCTGGAGCACGCCGGCGGCCTCATGCAGATGAGCCCGGCCCACGTGGCGGGCATCGTGGCGATGGCCGAGCAGCGGTCGTCCGGCCGGCTCTGATATGTGTTGATCTCGTCCCGACCAGAGGAGGACCAGACGTGCGCGAGTTCGCCAGCCTCGACGAGTGGGTCGCCGCCAAGGGAGAGCACCTCGGCTACAGCGACTGGCACGAGGTCACGCAGGAGCAGGTCAACACGTTCGCCGACGCGACCGGCGACCACCAGTGGATCCACGTCGACGCCGAGAAGGCCGCCCAGGGCCCCTTCGGCGGGACGATCGCGCACGGCTTCCTCACGCTGTCGCTGCTGCCCGTGCTCACGCACGAGATCTTCACGGTGGGCGGCCTGAAGATGGGCATCAACTACGGCCTGAACAAGGTGCGGTTCGCCAACCCCGTCAAGGTGGGCGCCCGGGTGCGGGCCGGCGCCGAGCTCGTCGACATCAAGAACACGCCGGCCGGCAAGCTCTCCACGCTCGAGGTCACCTTCGAGGTGGAGGGCATGGACAAGCCGGCCTGCATCGCGGAGAGCCTGCTGCTCTACGTGCCGGCCTGAGCAGCCGCGCGCAGCGCGGGGTCGAGCGGGCCGTCCGCCAGCGCCTTGACCACCGCGGCGCCGAGATCGTCGATCTCCGAGCGCGGCACGCCGAGCTTCTCCGCGCGGGCCGGCTCGGCCGCGGCGGAGCCCCCGCCCACCTGCAGGGCGAGGGCGAAGTCCGCCGCGGGCACCACGTACGTGCAGCCGCGCGCGGCGGGGAGCTCATGGATCGCCAGCTCGGCGACGGCGCCGTCCGCGGCAGCGCGGGACGTGCCGCTCCGGGCGAACAGCGTCAGGTACGGGTTCGCCCCGCCCACGGAACGCGCCCAGCCCGTCCGGGCGAGCAGCTCCGCCGGGGCGCGGCCCGCGAGCGAGCCGTCCAGTCCTTGCCGGTGCGCCCACCAGGCGCGCAGCCTCACCAGGTCCACGAGAACTCCCTACCTCAATTGCGGGGAAGGATTTTGCGGGGGCGACCTGCGGATTCTCTCCCAAATCCTTCCCCCGAATTGTTGATCTCGGTCAGCGGAGGTGGCGGTCCCACCAGTCGAGGATGGCGTCGAAGCGGGCCACTCGGTGGCTGGGCAGGCCGCTGCGGGACATCTCGTGCCCCTCGCCGGGGAAGAGCAGCAGCTCCGTGGGTGTGCCGCGCAGCTTCAGCGCGACGAACAGGCGTTGCGCCTGCTCGACCGGGCAGCGCCAGTCCTGCTCCGAGTGGATGACGAGCACCGGGATGTCGATCTTGTCGGCGTAGCTGAGCGGGCTCTGGCGGTGCCGGGCCTCCGGGTCCGTCCCGTACAGGTCGTCGCAGAAGTACCAGCCGATGTCGGACGAGCCGACCATGCTCTCGATGGCGTTGACGGCCCGCTCGGTGATCGCCGCGCGGAACCTGTCGCCGTGGTGCGCCGCCATCCAGGTGGTCATGAAGCCGCCGTGCGATCCGCCGAGGACGCCCACCCGCGAGCCGTCCAGCGACGGGTCGGTCAGCGCGTGGTCGAGCAGCGCCAGCAGGTCCACCGCGGAGCGGGCGCCGACGTCGCCGAAGACCGAGCGGCCGTGGGCCTGCCCGTACCCGTTGGAGCCGCGCGGGTTGCCCATCACCACCGCGTAGCCCGCCGCCGCGTAGACCTGAGCCTCGTCGAACCAGGCGTGCGTGTACTGCGCGAACGGGCCGCCGTGGATCATCAGCAGCACCGGGTGCGGGCCGTCGCCCTCGGGCCGTACGACCCAGCCGTGCACCGGGTAGCCGTCCGGCGCGGTGGCCTCGAGCTCCTGGCTCGCCATCGGACGGGGGAACCCGTTGCCGGGGTGGTGCAGCCGGGTGACGGTGCGCTCCGTGCCGTCGGGCGTCACGGTCACGACCTCGCCGGGGGAGCCGGCGGTGCCCACGGATGCGGCGAGCGTGCCGCCCTCGACGGCGAAGCCCTGGCAGACCCGCGGGCCACCGAGCAGCGTGCGCACCGCGCCGCCGTCGAAGGGCACGTGCACCGCGTGCATCGCGCCGCGCGTCTGGGCGAGCACGTACGCCCCCGCGTCGTCGGTGTGGAACGGCGCCTCGGCCAGGTCGTAGGTCTCCTCGTCGGTGATCCGCCGCGGGGCTCCGCCGGCCTCGTCGACCAGCCACAGCCCTACCGTGCGAGCCACGCCGCGCCGCCCGCCGTCCTCCACGATGTGCGCCAGGAACGCGACACCGTGCGGGGTGAAGGTGGGGTGCTCCGCCCAGACGCCGCCGGAGGTCAGCCGGCGCGGCTCGCCCTGCCCGTCGGCCGCGGCGACGAACACGTCACGGGTGAGCCCGTCGCGGTCGGCGTCCTTGCGGGAGTAGACGAGCGAGCGGCCGTCGAGGGACCAGGAGGGGTCCTTGTGGTCGTCGTCGCCCTTGGTGACCTGTAGCGGCTCCGGGTGCTCCGCGCCGGGCCCGCCGGGCTCGACGACGAAGATGTGCGCGGGCCGGTCCGCGAGGAAGCCGATGTTGTCGAGCCGGTAGTCGAGCCGAGTGATGCGGCGCGGCGGTTCCCGGTCGGGGGTACGGCCCTCGACGGTTCCGTACCGCCCCTGCTCGGGGACGCGGGCCAGGTAGGCGAGGCGGCGGGAGTCCGGGCTCCACGCCGGCGCCGAGACGCCCAGGGGATGGCCGGTGACCTTGCGGGGCTCCCCGCCGTCCGTCGGCATCACGTACAGCTGCGGGGGCTCCTCGCGGGAGGTGCGGCGCAGGAAGGCCAGCCACCGGCCGTCGGGTGAGTGCACGGGGGCGGCGTCGAACGGGCCCCCGGTGAGCGGCGCGGGCGGCGCGGAACCGTCGGCGGGCAGCCGCCAGAGCCGGCCGTGATACTCGTCGGCGTCGAGGTCGGGGCTGGTGATGGCGGCGACGACGTGCGCGCCGTCGGGGGAGAGGGTGGGTCTGCCGGGGAGGCGCAGCAGGCCCAGTTCGCCAGGTCTCATGGGGGCGACCCTAACCCCGCCCCCCGACAATCCCCGCCCGGATTTTCCAGGCCCCGCACGCGCTCGCCTCCGGCCCCGGTGTTGCACGAGTAGCGGGGTGGCCGGCGAAGGTCGGCTATGTTGCGAGCGTGGCTCCTGTTCCGCTTCCGCCCGCGCGTCGCGCCCGTGGGCCGTACCGGATCGCGCTCGTCTGTCTGGGAAACATCTGCCGTTCGCCCATGGCCGAGCAGGTGCTGCGCGCCGAGCTGGCGGAGGCCGGGCTGGCCGGCGCGGTCGAGGTGGACAGCTCCGGCACCGGCGGCTGGCACGAGGACGAGCCGATGGACCCGCGCGCCGCGGCCGCCCTCGCCGAGCGGGAGTATCCCACCGCGCACATGGCGCGGCGCTTCGTCCCCGCCTGGTTCGCCGACCGCGACCTGGTGCTCGCGATGGACGCGCACAACCTCGCCACGCTGCGCCGGGGCCTCCCGGGCGACGCGGCGGAGCGGCTGCGGATGTTCGCCTCGTTCGCACCCGGCGCCCCGGACGACGCCGAGGTGCCCGACCCGTACTACGGCGACGCGGGTTTTGACGAGGTCCTGGACCTGATCGAACGCTCCGCCAAGGGCCTGGTCCGCGCGCTCGGCGACCTCCTCGGTACCTGACTCGCGGAGAACCGCCCACCCGCGGCGCGCGGATCGGCACACTGGGGGGTGTGGGCGGCACGGAGACACCTGAGGTGTGCGCGCGGATCCAGGCGCTGACCGGGGCCGCGGTGTGGCGGCTGGAGCCACTAGGGTCCGCGCATCGATGGCGGCTGTACCGGGCGGAGCTGGCGGACGGGCGGCGGACCTTCGTGAAGGCGCTCGCGGATCCCGACCCCACGTTGCGCGGGGTGTTCCGCGCCGAGGTGGAGGGGCTGCGCTGGCTGGCCTCCGCGCCCGGTGCCCCCGTCCCGGAGGTGTACGGGGCGGACGGCGAGACCCTGGTGATCGCGTGGGTGCGGGAGACCGGGCCGGACGCGGCGGCGGCCGAGCGCCTCGGCCGGGAGCTCGCCGCGCTGCACGCCGCCGGGGCCTCCCGGTTCGGCGCCCCCTGGCGCGGCTACATCGCCTCCCTGCCCCTCGACAACGCACCGCTCGACAGCGAGGACGCGCCGCAGGCCCCGCTCCCGGACACCGCGCCCCTGGAC
>WHSL01000267.1 GCA_009380095.1 Streptosporangiales bacterium
GAAACGAGCGATCTCCAAACACCGCGCAAAAGGCCAGGTAGACCGCACCAACCACCACACGACCATCAACATCGACATCCTCACCGAAGCCGACTTGACGACCACCGCAGATCCTTAACTAACCGGCATTGCGGCTAGCCCCGCGGCGGGGACCGGCCGAATCCGGACCTTGGGCGGTAAGTGCCCATCGTGGTCCGCTAATGTCTCGGTCGGCCTTCCGTGCCGGTTGAGGGGGCTCGCCAGGTGTCGTCGGAGCAGTCGCTGTGGATCGGCGCGATCCTCGGGGTGATCGCGATCATGCTGGCCGTCGTGGGGTTCATCGGGCGGCGGCGCCGGCTCGCGATGCTGGACACGCCGACGCTGACCTGCGCCCAGGCGGCCGACCAGATCGGCGCCACCGGCGCACCGGTGGTGTGCGAGGTGGTCGGCACCACGCAGCCCGGCGGCCAGGGGCCGCTGACCTCGCCGTTCACCAAGACCCCGTGCGTCTGGTTCGAGGTCGAGGTCACCCGGCACTACCGCACCACCACCCGGGACTCCAAGGGCCGCACCAGGACCACCTCCCGGAGCGAGCGGATCGAGCACTTCCGCACCCAGCACGCCTTCGGCGTGCACGACCCGACCGGCGCCATCGTGGTGATCCCCGCCGAGGCGCACGTCGACCACCCGCACCAGACGCTGAGCCGGCGCATGGGTGAGGGCGCCGGACAGGCCTTTTACCACCAGGTCACCGGCCGGCACCTGCGCGGCGGTTTCCGGACCTACGCGTACTCCTTCCGCGAGACGGTCATCCCGCCCGGCCGCCCGCTCTACGCGCTCGGGCAGGCGCACGCCCAGGGCGGCGGCCTGGAGCTGCGCCCGCCGGCGGAGGGCCCGCACCTGATCTCGCTCCGCGGCGAGCAGGCGTTCGCCAAGTCCATGATGATCCGGCAGTACGTCGGGTTCGGCGGCACCGCGGTGTGCGCGGTGGCCGCGATCGCCGTCCTGCTGGTCGGCGTGCTCGTGCCGGCCTGAGCGGCGCCCGCTCAGCCCGTGGGGGCGGGGCGGGTGGCGGCCAGGCGCTCCTCGCGCAGCCGGTCCGCCCAGGACGGCGGCAGCTGCCGCACGGGCCCGCCCGTCGCCCAGGCGATCAGCAGGTCCGCCAGCCCGGGGTTGCGGACCAGCGCCGGACCGTGCAGGTACGTCCCCACGATCTTGCCGTAGAAGGCGCCCTCGGTGCCGTCCCCGTTGCCCACGCCGACGACCGTACGGGCCAGTGGCCGGGCGCTCGGGCCCAGCCGCGTCACGCCCTGGTGGTTCTCGAAGCCGGTCAGCGTGGGCAGGCCGAGCTGCGTGTCCACCTCGGCGACGATCTCCCCGACGCCGCGCACCTGGCCCCGGCCGCTGCGCGCCTCGATGAGGCCCAGACCGGGCATCGGACGGTCCTGGTCGTCGCCGAACTCCTGGCCGATGATCTGGTAGCCGGCGCACACCGCGAGCACCGTGGCGCCCGCGGCGACGGCCTTGTTCAGCCCGCCGTCGTTGCGCAGCCGTTGCGCGGCGAGGATCTGCGGCCGGTCCTCGCCGCCGCCCATAAGGTAGATGTCACCCTGCAGCGGCACCCGCTCGTCCGAGCGCACGTGCACGGTCTCCACCTCGATGCCGCGCATCCGCGCCCGCCGCTCGAGGATCAGCACGTTGCCGTGATCCCCGTACGTGCTCAGCAGGTCCGGATAGATCCATACGACTCGCAGGCTCATCGGCTACTCCACCCGCCCGTACGCGGCTCGAATCTGCTGGAAGGCCGTGTAGTTCGCGATCACGTCGAGGTGCCCGGCGCGGGCCCTGAAGACGGCCTCGTCGACGTTGTCGACCATCTGGAAGGGCACCTCGTCCACCTCCAGGCGGGCCGCCAGGTCAAGCCGGCGCTCGCCGGTGACGAAGACCGGCCGGCCCTGCAGCACCCGGTAGTCGACGTCCCACAGCCACGAGGTGTCCCGGCCGTCCGGCCCCTGCGCGTTGACGGACAGCGCGACCGGGCCGGGCGCGGGCTCCAGCACGTCGAACGACTCGAGCCAGCCCGCCGGGTTCTTGGCCAGCAGCAGCCGGACCTGGCAGCCGTGCCGCTCCACCACGGTGTAGCGGCCCGCCACCGAGGTCACCTGGTGGAGCCGGGGCAGCGCCCGTATCGGGTCGAGGCCGAAGGCGGCGGCGGTGGCCAGGGTGATCGCCGCGTTGGCGCGGTTCGCGCGGCCGGGGAGCTGGAGCTTGAGCTCGAGGCGGCGGTCCCACGGGTCCACGACCGTGCCGTCCTCGAGGCGCCAGGTGGGCTGGGGGCGGCGGAAGCCGCACTCCTTGCACTCCCAGTGCGGATCGTCCCGGTGCAGGTGGTTGCCGCACTCGGGGCAGCACCAGGAGTCCTCCTTCCAGCGCTGCCCGGCGGACACCCAGGTGACGTGGCGTGCGGTGGCGGCGCCCCAGGTCACGACCGGGTCGTCGGCGTTCGCCACGACGTGCGTCTCGGACCCTTCGAGCGCGTTCCGCCACCGCTGCGCGAGCAGCCAGACCTCGGTCGCCCGGTCCATCTGGTCGCGGCTCAGGTTGAGCAGGACGACGACGCTGGCCCCGGTCTCCCCCAGCACCATCGGCACGTACTTCTCGTCCACCTCGAGCACCGCGTACTCCGCCTTGGGGGCACCGGCCAGGGCCGAGACGTGCCCGGCGGGCATGTTGGCGCCGAAGGCGTTGGTGGCGACCTCGCCGAGCTCGGTGAGGGCGGCGGAGATCAGCCGGGTGGTGGTGGTCTTCCCGTTGGTGCCGGTGACGAGCGCGAGGCGGCGCTGCTTGGCCAGCAGGGTGAGCAGCTGGGGCTCGAGCACCAGGCCGATCCGGCCGCCGATGACGGAGCCGTCGCCGCGCCCCGTCACCCGGGACAGCGTGGCGGCGCCCTTGCCCAATGCGGTGGCGAGCTGCGCGCGCAGCGGTAGCTGGCTCATGATCCCCTTCCGATCCATGGCCTCGGCGGAGCCTGACCCGACTCTAGTCGGACCCGGACCATGGCGGGGCGGTCCTCGGGCAGGCGCCCCAGCCGCCGCGGCGCGCCGTACGGGCCGATCGCTCGGCGGCCTGCAGCGTGTCCCAGCGGGCCGTGTTGGGCTCGACCTTGATGGCCACCGCGGAGCCGTCCGCGACGAGCGTCTCGTTGACCGCGACATCCTGGTCGTTCCGGACGTAACGGAGGTCACGGTCGTAGTCGTCGTGCGGTTCCCGGTCCGCGCGGAGCCGTACCGGTGAGCCTGCCGGGGTGAGCGTGGCCAGTCGGCGGGCCGACTCGTCGGCCCAGCATTCGGCGGGCGCGTGCGTCTCGGGTGCGTCGACCCCGATCAGCCGCACCCGGCGGGACGTGCCCGACACCCGTACCCGCAGTGTGTCCCCGTCCACCACCCGCTCCACCACGCCTTGCTCGTCCCCCGTCCGCCCCGGCCCTGACGTCTCCGGTCCGGTCCCCTCGGGAACGGCCGAGCACCCTGCCAGCAGCCCGGCCATGGCCAAGGTCGCCTTCGCCCCCCGCATGAACACCCCCCGGAATCCCGCTCAGGCCCGTTCGAGTCGGGTGCCGACGAGGACCACCATGAGGGCGCGCTCGGCGGCGTCGACGAGGAACTCCCGGCCGCGCAGCAGGGCCTCGGCGAGCTCGACGGGAGCGGGCAGGATACCGCTGTACGCGTCGAACCCGGCGGCGTTGATCTCCCGGGCGCCCGCGCCGAGCGTACCGGCGAGCACCACGACCGGCCGTCCGAGCCGCCTGGCCCGCGCGGAGACCTCCCCGGGGACCTTGCCGCGCGGCGTCTGCTCGTCCAGCGCGCCCTCCGCGGTGACCACGAGGTCCGCGGCGGCCAGCCGCGCGTCGAGGTCGAGATGCCCGAGCAGCACCTCGAACCGCGGCCGCAACACGGCCCCCAACGGCGCGAGCCCCGCCCCAAGCCCCCCGGAGGCCCCTGTACCCGGCGCATACCGCAGGTCGATTCCCCGCCCGGCCGCCGTCTCCCGGCCGGGCTTCGCCCCGGCTCCCGCGTCTCCGCCGCCCGCCGCGTCCCGGCCACGGGCCACGCCGCGTGGCCCGCACAGCACGTTGTAGGGGTTGCACGCCACGAGCAGCTCGGCCGTGACGCGCAGCAGGCCCTCGGCGATGGCCTGCGCGGCCTCCAGCGCGGAGAGCGACTCCTTGAAGCCGCTGGGGGCGATGGCGAAGCGATAGGGCATGGTGATCGATCTCCTTGGCGAGGGCCGGATCCGGCGGGACCGGAGGGCGGGCGGGGCAGGCGGGCGGCTTCGGGCAGACGGGTTCGGGGTCGGGTCACACGACGACCACCGGCACCAGCACGCTCGACCGAGCGGACCGGGACTGCAGGATCAGATGGGCGGCCGTGCTGACCAGCACGACCCCGGCCAGGAACATCCACCCCGCGGTCCCCCCGGCGGGCAGCCCGGAGACCAGCCACGCGGCCGCACCGGAATCCACCAGCGCCACGCCCATCGCCATCGTGGCCGCCATGAACAGCAGCAGCGACCAGGGCACGGTGGCCAGCGCGTCCTTCAGCCGTACGAGCCCGAGCACCGGGGACGCGGCCACCACCGCGCCGATCAGCGCGACGATCGCTGGGGAGAGCCCGTGCAACGGCTCGCTGCACCACAGCGCGACGACGGTCGCGAGCAGCGCCAGGCAGCGCGTCTCGACCGGCGAGAGCGGCCCGCTCACCGGAGTTTCGGCGTACTCCTGCAGCTGCGCGGGGGTGACCGCGACCGGCTCCCGCCGGTCCGCCCGGCGGGTGGTGAGCAGCAGCACGATCTCCGCCGCGAGGCGCGAGCAGACCAGCGCCAGCGGCAGCCCGAGCAGCAGCCACTCGGTGAAGCCGATGCTCTGCCCGGTGGCCTCGAACAGCACCGAGACGGTGATCAGGTGCGCACCCGCCCCGATCAGCGTGGCCACCGCGGACAGCAGGATCACGGTGGGGAACAGCAGCGCCAGCATGACGACGAGGCGCCGCCGCCCGGTCGAGCGCCTTGGCCAGCGCGAGGAACACGGGGAGCGCGAGCGCGGCCCGCCCCGAGGTGGCGGGCACCGCGAGCGCGGGTGACGACGAGGGCCGCCGTGGTGAGATGCACGAGCTGCCGGACCCCGCGCGCGCCGGAGACGAGGAACACCGCCGCCCGGTGCGCGAGACCGGTCCGCGTCACCGCGGCGGCCAGGATGAACGCGCAGATCAGCAGCCAGACGGTCTCGTTACCGAGCGCGTTGAACAGCGTCTCCCCGCCGATCACCCCGGTGGCGATGAGCGCCAGCCCCGCGCCGAGGTCGCCACCACGAAGATCATCAACCTGACGCGGGCCTGGGTGCTCAGGCTGGGCGCCACGTCCGGCATCACCAGGATCAGACAGACGCTCAGGGCCACGCACCGTCGCGGCGTGCCGCAGGGAAATGCCGGTCATGACGACAACCTGGGCAGACCGGGTGAGTCCCCGATGAGCGCTCGATGAAGAGGAATTCATCTGCCGTTCACCGGTCTCGGGGGCTACGGCAACCGGTAGCCCATGCCCCGTACGGTCTCCACGCGCGCGGTGCCGAGCTTCTTGCGGAGCGCCCGGACGTAGACGTCGACGATGTTGGAGCCGGGGTCGAAGTCGTAGCCCCAGACGTGGGAGAGGATCTGCTCCCGGGACAGCACCTGGCCCTGACGCCGCAGCAGCAGCTCGAGGAACATGAACTCACGCGCGGTCAGGTCCACCGTACGGTTCTCCACCCGGACGCGCCGGGTGCGCAGGTCGAGGGTGAGATCGCCGCTGTGCAACATGGTGACCTCGGGCGCCCGGGCGGCCGTACGGAGCCGCAGCCGCACCCGCGCGAGCAGCTCCTCGAACCGGAACGGCTTGGTCATCCAGTCGTCCGCCGCCCTCCAGCCCGGCCACGGTGTCCTGGACCGAGTCCCGCGCGGTGAGCACGATCACCGGGGTCGCCACCCGCTCCTCGTCCTCCACGATCAGGATCCGGTTCACGTCTCGTCGTCCTCCTCTGGTGGCTCCCCGCCGGGGAGGTGCAGCACGAACGTGGCCCCGCCCCCGGGCGTCTCGCGCAGCTCCACCCGTCCGCTGTGGCCGTCCGCGATGGCCTTGACGATGGACAGGCCGACGCGCCGCTGCCGTGCGCCCCGCGCGGTACGCCGCCGCGCCAGAGGCGCTCGAAGATGGCCTCGCGGTCGCGCTTACGGACGCCGGTGCCGCGGTCGGCCACGTACAGCTCGACCCGGTCGCCCAGCAGCCGCGATCCGATCCGGATCACGCCCCCAGGCGGGGTGTGCCGCACCGCGTTCTGCGCCAGCTGGACCATGGCCTGGGTGATCCGCTGCTCGTCCAGCAGCACGGTGCCCTCGGCGACCTCCGCCAGCTCCCAGCCGCGCTCGCCGAGCGCGCGGACCTTCATGAGGACGTCCGCGGTGAGCTCGGCCAGCTGCACCGGGCGAGGGGCGATGAAGTCGGGCCGCTCCGCCTTCGCGAGCAGCAGCAGGTCCTCCACGATCCGGCTCATCCGCTCCAGCTCGTCCGTGACGAGCCGGACCGTACGCTCCCGGTCGGCCGGGTCGTCGCCCATCACCTGCAGGTGACCGGAGACGATCGTGATCGGGGTGCGCAGCTCGTGCCCGGCGTCGTCGACGAACTGCCGCTGCGTGGCGAAGGCCCGCTCCAGCCGTTCCATCATCGCGTTGAACGTCTCCGCGAGCGCGGCGATGTCGTCGTTGCCGCGCACCGGGATGCGCCGGGTGAGATCCTGTTCGGTCAGCTCCGCGGCGGTCTGCCGAACCAGCCGTACGGGCGCCAGGATCCGCCCGGCCACCACCCAGCCGATGCCGGTCATCAGCAGTAACGCGACCGCGGAGATGCTGAGCAGCAGCCGGAACACGGTGTCCGGCCCGGCCAGCTCGCGGTCGGCGTGGAAGGCGATCACGAACGTGCCCTCCCGTCCGTCCGCGCCGGGCTC
>WHSL01000297.1 GCA_009380095.1 Streptosporangiales bacterium
GGACGACCCCGAGTTCGAGACCGCGCAGCAGGAGTGCCGGAAGCTCTTCTCCGGCGGTCCCGGTGGCGGTAACGGTGGCGGCGCCGGCACGGGGGCCCAGTGATGGCCGGTACCACCCTGCGGGAACGGCACGAGGAGGGGCGGAGGCGGTGCCGCCGGCCCGGCGCCGCCGCCGGAAGGTCGCGGTCACACTGATCGTGCTCGCCGTGGCCGGCGGCGCGGGCGCGTACGCCTACACCCGCCTCGACCCGGCACGGAACGCTGCGGCCCGCCCGTCGGCGCTGCCACCGAACACCGCCGAGGTCGGCCGGCAGACGCTCCGGGAGACCGAGACGGCCGACGGCGAGCTCGGGTACGGCCCCACGACGCAGCTGGTGAACCGGCTGCACGGCACGCTCACCGCGGTGCCGGAGACCGACGACCGGATCACCCGCGGCGAGCCGCTCTACCGGGTCGACGACGACCCCGTCACGCTGATGTACGGGTCCATGCCCGCCTACCGAACCCTGCGGGACGGCAGCGAGGGCAACGACGTCGAGCAGCTGGAGCGCAACCTCGGCGAGCTCGGCTACACCGGCTTCACCGTCGACGAGGAGTACACCGCCGGCACCGCGGCGGCGGTGGAGCGCTGGCAGGACGACAAGGGCCTGCCGGAGACCGGCGTCGTCGAGCTGGGCCAGGTGGTGTTCGCGTCCGGTGCGGTCCGGGTGGACGGGGTGGAGGCCGCCGAGGGCGGCACGGCGACCCCCGGCAAGCCCGTGCTCACCTTCACCGGGACCGACAAGGCGGTGACCGTGGAGCTGGAGGCGAGCGAGCGGCGGATGGCGGAGGAGGGTGCGAAGGTCGAGGTCACGCTGCCCGACGACACCGACCTGAAGGGTGAGATCAACGAGGTCGCCACGGTGATCGAGCCCGCCTCCGGGCAGGGCGAGGAGCCCACCACGAAGGTCGAGGTCGTGGTGGAGATCGACGACCAGAAGGCGGCGGAGCCGTACGCGCTGGCCTCGGTCGACGTCACCTTCACCGCCGACGAGCGGAAGGACGTGCTGGTGGTGCCGGTGGCCGCGCTGGTGGCCCTGCCGGAGGGCTTCGGCGTGGAGGTCGTCGAGGGCGGCCGTACCCGGTACGTCCCGGTCGAGACCGGCCTATTCGCCGACGGCCGGGTCGAGGTGGAGGGCGGTGGCCTCACCGAGGGCACCGTGGTGGGGATGCCGAAATGATCGCGCTGAGCGGGGTGACCAAGTCCTACGGCGACGTGGTGGCGCTGGACGGGGTCTCGCTGACGATCGGGCGCGGCGATGCCGTGGCCATCGTGGGCCCCTCCGGGTCCGGCAAGTCCACCATGCTGAACGTGCTGGGCACGCTGGACCGGCCGACGTCGGGGAGCGTACGGGTCGACGGGTTCGACGTCTCCGAGCTGTCCGACGCCGAGTTGTCCGCGCTGCGGGCCCGCCGGATCGGCTTCGTGTTCCAGCACTTCCACCTCGCCCGGGGCACCACCGCGCTGGACAACGTGGCGGACGGCCTGCTGTACGGGGGGTTGCGCGCGCGGGAGCGGCGGAGCCGGGCGCGGATCGCGCTGGAGCGGGTCGGGCTCGGGCACCGGCTGGAGCACGAGCCGCACGAGCTGTCCGGCGGCGAACGGCAGCGCGTGGCGATCGCCCGCGCGGTGGCCGGTGACCCGCCGCTGCTGCTCGCGGACGAGCCCACCGGCGCGCTCGACTCGGCGTCCGGCGCGGGGGTGATGGAGCTGCTGCGCGGGCTCAACGCGTCCGGCACCACGGTCGTGGTGATCACGCACGACCGGGACATCGCCGCGTCCCTGCCCCGGCAGGTCCGGATGCTCGACGGACGGGTCACGGCCGACACCGTCAACGGCCACGCTCCGGCCGGCGCCGCGTACGTCCCCGGGGCGGCGGAGGTGCACCGGTGAGCGAGATGCTGCACCCGGCCCGGCTGTGGCCGGGGGACGTGCTCAAGGTCGGCGCGGTGGGGCTGCGTACCCGCCCCATGCGGGCGTTCCTGTCCGCACTCGGCATCGCGATCGGGATCGCCGCGATGGTCGCGGTGGTGGGGATCTCCTCGTCGTCTCGCGCGGAGCTGGACCGTACGCTCGACACGCTCGGCACGAACCTGCTCGCGGTCACGCCGGGGACGACGCTGACCGGCGAGGAGGCGCAGCTGCCGGTCGAGTCGGAGTCCATGGTCGGCCGGATCGAGCCGGTCGAGTCGGTGTCGGCGATCGGCCGGGTCGCCGACGCGAAGGTGTACCGGACGAACAAGATCCCGGAGACGCAGACCAACGGCTTGGCCGCGTACGCGGCCCGGACCGACCTGCGGACGACCACCGGGGCGACGTTGCGCAGCGGCACCTGGCTGAACGAGGTCACCGGCCGCTACCCGGCCACGGTCCTCGGCGCGGCGGCGGCGGACCGGCTCGGCATCGGTCACGCCGGGCCGGACACCCAGGTGCTCATCGGTAGCACCTGGTTCACCGTGGTCGGCGTCCTCAACCCGGCCCCGCTCGCCCCCGAGGTGGACACGGCGGCGCTGGTCGGCTGGCCCGTCGCCGAGTCCGCGCTGGGCTTCGACGGGCACCCCACCTCGATCTTCACCCGGTCCCGGGAGGCCGCGGTGGAGTCGGTGCGAGCCGTCCTCGGCGCCACCGCCAACCCGGAGTCGCCCAACGAGGTCGAGGTCTCCCGGCCGTCCGACGCGCTGGCCGCCCGGCAGGCGGCGGGCGAGGCGTTCGCGGGGCTGCTGCTCGGGCTCGGCGCGGTGGCGCTGCTGGTGGGGGGCGTCGGGGTGGCCAACACGATGGTCATCTCGGTGCTGGAGCGGCGGGCCGAGATCGGGCTGCGGCGCTCGCTCGGGGCCACGCGGGGGCAGATCCGTACGCAGTTCCTGTCCGAGTCGCTGCTGCTGTCCGCGCTCGGCGGGGCCGGCGGCGCGCTGCTCGGGGCGGCGGTCTCGGGGGTGTACGCGGTGGCGCAGGGGTGGCCGGTGGTGTTGCCGGCCTGGGCGGTCGGGGGCGGGGTGGGGACGACGCTGGTCATCGGGGGCCTGGCGGGCCTGTACCCGGCGATCCGCGCCTCCCGGCTCTCCCCGACGGAGGCCCTGGCCACGCCGTGAGCCCGGGCGCTCGGGCGGGCGGCCCGCTGCCGCCCGCCCGTACGGCGCCGGCGGTCGGCGAGGCGGCGTACGCGCCGGTCCTCGGTGAACGGCCGCAGCCGGCTGGTGAAGCGGGTGATCGCGACGAGGCAGACCAGGAACGAGAGCAGCGTGAGGAGGACCATAACGCCGAGGAAGAGCATCGGCTGGGTGTCCACGACCTGGTCGGCCGGGACGCCCGTGGCCCGGCCGATCAGGCCCTGCGCCGGGTCCTGCAGGCTCAGCACCAGGGCGGCGGTGCCGACCGCGGCGCCGATCAGCCCGCCGGTCCAGTCGGCGAGCGTGTCGATGCGCTCCTGGAACCAGTTCAGGTTCTCCCGGACCTGCCTTTCCAGGTCCTCCAGGTCGCGTATGGCGACCATTTCCACATTGTGCCGCCGCACCGGTTCGACAAGCCGCCCGATACGGTCATGCAAAATGTAATTGTCGGTCGTCGTGGCGACCATGTGCTGCCACCGTTCCACCTGCCGACGGCTGATCGTGAGCCGTTCCGTCAGCACCGCCTGCGTGTCCCGCTGGACGCACCGCAGAACGGCCCGCCGCATGGTGAGAAATTCGAGGAGTTGGGTGCGGTCGGCGTCGTACACGTCCATGTCCGGCACGAGGTCGCGATCCTCGGCCATGGTGAGTGCGTGGCTTTCCGCGAGGTACCAGACCGCCTGCCGCTCCCCCGGCCCGAGGTCGATGGGCAGTGGCTGCTGAGAAGGGTCTCCGTGCGCGATGAGCCGCTGCGCCAGCGCGCCGTGGTCGTCGAGTAGCGAGCTCTTCTCGTCGCCGTCCCCGATCAGTTCGAACTGCGTGCCGAAGCTGCCGGGAAAGGGATGGTTGATGAGGCCGGCACGCTGCATCTCATGCAGCCGGTCACACCCCTGTAGGCCCTCGAACGCCCAGCGAGTCACCGTGTCCGGCGTGGTCCCGGCACGCCGCACCCGCTCGAACATGTCCAGGAAGACCCAGTTCATCAGCCGCCTGCCGCCACCCTCGAGCGGATCACCACTGGAATTCACGTGCCAGAGCAGGGGATACTCGGTGAGCCAGAAGGCCCGCTCGAGCTGGTTCATCGCCTCGGTCCGGTCCCCGCCGGGGAGGCGTACGGAGTCTCCACGTAGGGTGGCCCTGATCGTGACGAAACCGGAGGCGTGCGCGAGCAGGTGGACGGACACCTTGCCTTTGATCGGCCGGTCACCCCCGGCCATGTGCAGCACTCCCCCGAATTCGACCGGCGCGAGCCGCATACGTGCCACGTGACCCCGGCGCAGAGTTTGAATGTCGAAAAAGGACTAAATGTCCATATCGGCGAATTCGCCGTCCGGCCGGGAACCTGATTTAAGGATGTCGCGAACCGGAAGCTCGGCCAGAATTCCGAGGTCGTACGCCCTGAACCAGCTAACCGTCCAGCGTGGGGGGATTTGATCACGGATGATCACATTTGCGATCGCAGCGCACAATGAGGCGGAATGCGTCGAAGGTGTGATCGGGCAGGCGCAGGAGGCGGCGGAACGCGGCGACCGCGTACTGCTCGTCGACAGCGCGTCCACCGACGACACCGCGGACCGCGCGCGCAAGCTCGGCGTCGAGGTGATCGACGGGCCGCTCGGCAAGGGCGCGGCCATGGCCGCGGGAGCCGCGCGGGTCACCACGCCCTGGCTGTGCTTCCTCGACGGGGACATGGTGGAGCCGCACCTCAACATCCCGAGCGTGCTCCGCGCCGCGGCCGCGCGGGCCGGCGACGACACGATCACGGTGATCGGCGACTTCGACGACCCGCCGCCGCAGCCGGTGCTGGGCAACACCTGGGCGGTGTACGAGCCGCCGGTCCGGGCCCTGTTCCCCGAGGCGGCGGACCGGTTCGGCAGCCACCCGCTTTCCGGATTCCGGGTGATCCGCCCCGAAATCGCCGCCGGAATGCCGGCCGACTTCGGCGCGGAGGCGTACCTGAACCTCCGCGCGGCCACCTCAGGACGGCCCTGGGACATCGTGCACATCGGCACGTACAAGCAACGCTTCCGCTACCACGGCGCCGCCATGGGCCGCGAGGTCGCCGCCGCCATCTTCGACCTCGCGGTGACCCACGGCCGCCTCACCCCCGCCGACCGCCCCGCCTGGGAATCCTGGGTCGAACGCATCGTCACCGAGATCGCCATCTACCACGGCGACCACAACGACCGCGCCGCCTGGCTCACCCGCGTCACCGAACTGGCCACCACCCCCCTCCCCGGCCACTGAGTTCGCCCGCCTCCCCCGCCTCCGCGCCGCCTCCAGCCACATCCCAAGTCCGCTACGCTTTCCGCAGGCCCTCGTAGCTCAGGGGATAGAGCAACGGTTTCCTAAACCGTGTGTCGCAGGTTCGAATCCTGCCGGGGGCACC
>WHSL01000008.1 GCA_009380095.1 Streptosporangiales bacterium
CCCGGATCGGCAGAGCGTCCCATGCACGGCCGTACAGGTACTAGCGTTCGGGTGTGTCCCTGATCGCTGTGCACGAGCTGACGATGCGCTATCCGCGCGTGATCGCGCTCGACCGGCTCACCTTCGCGGTGGAGCCCGGCGTCATCGGCCTTGTCGGGGCGAACGGCGCGGGCAAGTCCACGCTGATCAAGATCCTGCTCGGCCTGCTGCCCGCCACGTCGGGCTCCGCGACCGTGTTCGGGCTCGACGTCGCCACCCAGGGCACGGAGATCCGGGCGCGGACCGGCTACATGCCCGAGCACGACTGCCTGCCGCCGGACGTTTCCGCCACCGAGTTCGTCGTGCACATGGCCCGGATGTCCGGCCTGCCGGCGGACGCGGCCCGCGAGCGCACCGCCGACACGCTGCGCCACGTGGGCCTGTACGAGGAGCGGTACCGGCCCATCGGCGGCTACTCCACCGGCATGCGGCAGCGCGTCGCGCTGGCCCAGGCGCTGGTGCACGACCCGCGCCTGGTGTTCCTGGACGAGCCGACCAACGGCCTGGACCCGGCGGGCCGCCGCGAGATGCTGGCGCTGATCCGCCGGATCGGCACCGAGTTCGGCATCTCGGTGCTGGTCAGCTCGCACCTGCTCGGGGAGCTCGAGCAGGTCTGCGACCACGTCGTGGTGATCGACGGCGGCACGCTCCTGCGCTCCGAGGCGATCGGCGCGTTCACCCAGGCCACCCAGGTGCTGACGGTGGAGCTGACGCACGCGGAGCAGGAGGCCGCGAGCCGGTTCGCGGCGGCCGGCCTGCACGTACGGCCGAGCGGGCGGCTGCTCCAGGTCGGCCTGCGCGACGACGGCGTGTACGACCTCATCCGCGACGTCGCCGCCGAGCTCGACGCCGGCCTGGTACGGCTGGAGCGCGACCGGCACCGCATCGAGGAGATCTTCCAGACCGCGCCGGAGCCCGCCACCGAGGGGGAGGGCGCGCGATGACGGCCCAGGGCGACGCCCCCGCCCAGCGCGGCGGGGTCATCCACGACATCGGCTACCGGAGGTACGAGGGGGCCCGCCTGGGCCGCGGCGCGGCGGTGCGCGCGCTGTTCTCGCACAGCGTGCGGGCCGCGTACGGGTTCGGCCGCCCGGGCCGCGCCAAGATCCTCCCGTTCGCGCTGGTGCTGATCATGCTGGTGCCGGCCGCGGTGAGCGTCGCGGTGGTGACGCTGGTGCCGGAGGGCACCCCGGTGGAGCTCATCCCGTACTCCCGGTACGCGTTCTTCCTGCAGGCCGTGGTCGCCATCTACCTCGCCGCGCAGGCGCCGCAGGCGGTCTCCCGGGACCAGCGGTTCCGGGTCCTCCCGCTGTACTTCTCCCGCCCGATCCTGCGCACCGACTACGTGCTGGCCAAGTTCGCCGCGCTCGGCGCGGCGCTGTTCGGCCTGATGGTGGCGCCGCTGCTGGTGCTGTACGGCGGCGCGTTGCTCACCGATCACCCCGCGGGCCGGCACACCCGGGACCTGCTGGAGGCGCTCGTCTCGGTCGCGGTGCTGGCGGCGGTGCTGGCCGCGGTGGGCCTGGTGATCGCCGCCTTCACGCCGCGCCGCGGCTTCGGCGTGGCCGCGGTGATCGCCGTCTACCTGCTGAGCTACGCGGCGGTCAACGTGGTGCAGGGCTTCACGATGAGCCAGGGCGACGAGGGCGCCGCGCGATGGGCGGCCCTGTTCACGCCGTTCCAGCTCGCCGACGGCGTACGGGTCTGGCTGTTCGGCGGCGAGCCCGCCGGGCCGGTGGCCCCCGCCGCCGGGCTCGCCGGGGCCGTGTTCCCGCTGGTGGCCCTCGCCCTCGTGCTCGGCTGCCTGGGCCTCATGGTGCTGCGCTACCGGAGGGTGGGGCTCGCGTGAGCGTGATCACCGTACGGAACGCCTCCCGCTGGTTCGGCAACGTGGTGGCGGTCAACGACGTGTCGATGCGGATCGGCCCCGGCGTGACCGGCCTGCTCGGCCCGAACGGAGCGGGCAAGTCCACGCTCATCCAGATGATGGCCGGCTTCCTCGCCCCGTCGGCCGGCGAGGTGCGGCTCGACGACGAGCCGGTGTGGAAGAACGAGCGGGTGTATCGCCGGATCGGCGTCGTGCCGGAGCGCGAGGCCATGTACGACTTCCTCACCGGCGCGCAGTTCGCGCTGGCCAACGCGAAGCTGCAGCGGCTGCCGGACCCGCACGCGGCGGCCGAGCGGGCGCTGGCCACGGTGGAGATGCTGCCCGCCAGGAACCGCGTCATCGGCACGTACTCCAAGGGCATGCGGCAGCGGGTGAAGATGGCCGCCGCGCTGGTGCACGACCCGGCTGTGCTGCTGCTCGACGAGCCGTTCAACGGGATGGACCCGCGGCAGCGGCTGCAGCTCATGGAGCTGATCCGGCGGATGGGCGCCGACGGCCGGACGATCCTGTTCAGCTCGCACATCCTGGAGGAGGTCGAGCAGGTCGCCCAGCACATCGAGGTGATGGTGGCGGGCCGGCACGCCGCCTCCGGCGACTTCCGGGACATCCGCCGGCTGATGACGGACCGGCCGCACATGTATCTGGTCCGTACCAGCGACGACCGCCGGATGGCCGCCGCGCTGATCGGCGACGCCTGCACCGGCGGGGTGGAGCTGGACTGGCGGGAGCGCGCGCTGCGGGTGCAGGCGATCGACTTCGCCCGGTTCGTCTGGCTCGTCCCCAAGATCGCGCGCGATCAGGACATCCGGCTGTACGAGCTCTCGCCCGCCGACGAGTCTCTGGAGAGCGTCTTCTCCTACCTGGTGGGAGGGCCCGCGTGAACGCCACCATCGCCGCGCTGACCGCGCGGGGGCTGCTCGGCCGGCGCCGCTCGCTGCTGCTGATCGCGCTGCCCATGGTGCAGCTCTTCATCGCCGGCGGCATCCGGCTGACCGGCGAGGTCAGCACGGAGACCAGCGCGATGTTCCTGCAGACGTTCGCGCTCGGGGCGGTGGTCCCGCTGCTCGGCCTGATCATCGGCACCGGCGTGATCGGGCCGGAGATCGACGACGGCTCGATCCTCTACCTGCTCGGCAAGCCGATCCGGCGGCCGGTCATCGCGGTCACCAAGTTCGTCGTCGGCGCGGGCTGCGTCGCGCTGTTCGGCGCGCTGCCGGCGGTGATCTCCGGGTTCATCCTGACCGGCCCGGCCGACGACCTGCCGCTGGCGTTCGGGGTCGCCACACTCGCGGCCGGGGCCGCGTACGTGGCGCTGTTCCTGATGCTGGCGGTGATCACCCGGCAGGCGGCGGTGATCGGCCTGCTGTACGCGCTGGTCTGGGAGACCCTGATCGCCGGGCTGATCCCGGGCGCGCAGCGGCTGAGCGTACGGCAGTGGGCGCTGGCGCTGGCGGACCGGCTCACCCCGGAGATCTCCGTGGTGGCGACCGTCGGGCTCACCGTCGCCGTGCTCGCGCTGGCCGGCGTGACCGTACTGGCCACGGCGTACGCCGGCCTCCGCCTCCGCTCGCTGGCCCTCGCCGGGGACGAATAGCCGTCAGAATGGTGCCGTGCTGCATCTGCGTGTGATCGCGCCCGCGGGCCAGGGCGAGGATGTCGTCGCGTTCCTCGTGGACTGTCCCATGGTGACCAACATCGTCGTCCTGCCCGGTGTGGCCCGGGAGCCCCGGGGCGACCTGATCCTCGCCGACGTCGCCCGCGAGGGCGCCAACACCGTGCTGCACGGGCTGGAGGAGCAGGGCATCCCGCGGGACGGCTCGATCGCGGTGGAGACCATCGACCTCTCGCTGTCCGCGCGGGCGGACAAGGCCGAGGAGGATGCGCCGGGCCACGAGGACGACGCCGTGGTGTGGGCCGAGTTCGAGGAGCGGGTGGCCGAGGGTTCCCGGCTGACCTGGGCGTTCGTCACGTTCCTGGCGCTGGCCACGCAGATCGCGGCGATCGGGGTGCTGCTCGACTCCACCATCCTGATCGTCGGCGCGATGGTGCTCGGGCCGGAGTTCGCCGCGATCGCGGCCATCTGTTACGGGATCATCCGGCCGAGTGCGCGGCTCATCGGCCGGGCGCTCCGTACGCTCGCCGCCGGCTTCGCCATCGCGATCATCGTGACCATGGTGTGCGCGGCGTTCAGCGCCTGGTGGGGCTGGATCACCCCGGCCATGCTGGACCACAACGAGCAGACCGACTTCATCGTCTCTCCCGACCGCTGGTCCTTCATCGTGGCCGTGCTGGCCGGGGCGGCCGGGGTGCTCTCGGTCACGGCCGGCAAGTCCTCCGCGCTCGTCGGCGTGTTCATCTCGGTCACCACGGTGCCCGCGGCGGGCAACCTCGCCGTCGCGATCGTGCTGGTGCACTTCAATGAGGTGGGCGACTCGCTGCTGCAGCTCGGCGTCAACGTCGCCGGCATGCTCATCGCCGGTACGGTCACGCTGGTCCTGCAACGGCTCGTCTGGTCCCGGCTGTCCGCCACGATCCCGGTCCGCCGGGCACGGCCGCCGCACCATCCCCGGACCACGCCCCACCTCTGACCGGCGCGCTCAGGTCTTGCGGAGGCGGACGCGGCTCACCGCGTGGTCGGGACCCTTGTCCAGGATGAGGGTGGCGCGGCCACGGGTGGGGGCGATGTTCTCCACCAGGTTGACCTCGTTGATGTCGTGCCACACGCCTTCGGCGAAGGTCCGCGCCTGCGCCTCGCCGATCGTCGTCGCGAGCTGGTGGAAGTACGAGCGCGGGTCCTCGAACGCGGTGCGCCGCAGCTCGAAGAAGCGCTCCACGTACCACTCGCGGACGTGTTCCACGCGGGCGTGCACGTAGATGGAGAAGTCGAAGAAGTCCGCCACGGCGAGCCGGCCCGGCGGGGGCGGCTGCAGCACGTTGAGGCCCTCCACGATGAGGATGTCCGGACGCCGTACGGTCTGCCGCGTACCGGGCAGGATGTCGTACTCGAGATGCGAGTAGACGGGCGTGTCGACCTCGGCCGCGCCCGCCTTCATCTCCGCCACGAACCGCACCAGGGCCCGGCGGTCGTAGCTCTCCGGAAACCCCTTGCGCTGCATGAGGCCGCGCTCCTCCAGCACCGCGTTGGGGTACAGGAAGTTGTCCGTGCCGACCAGATCCACGCTGGGATGGTCCGGCCAGACCGCGAGCAGCCGGCGCAGCAGCCGGGCGGTGGTCGATTTGCCGACCGCGACGCTGCCCGCCACGCCGATGATGAACGGGACCGGGCGGCCGTCCTCGGCGAGGAACTCGCGTACGGCGTCGTGCCGCCGCTGCGTGGCGGCGACGTACAGGTTCAGCAGCCGGGTGAGCGGCAGGTAGATCTGCGTGACCTCGTCCAGCGAGATCGGGTCCTTGGTGCCGCGAATCTCGTCGAGCTCGGCCTCGGTGAGCGGCAGCGGGGTCGCGGCGCGCAGCCGGCTCCACGCGTCCCGGTCGAACTCGACGTACGGGGTGGCGAACCCCTGTTTCGTGGCGTTGGACACCTCAGCACCTTAGAACCCGGCCTCGCACGTCACGGGCGTGCCCCCCGCCGGAAGGCGTGGCGCGGCCAACCGCGGGGCCCGCGCGACACTCCCGGCGGCGCGATCGGAAGCGCTGGTCCGACGTCTGGTAAGGGCCTTCGGAGGGCGTGCCCGGATGTCCGGTTGCGGTGCTCGTGGGCAGGTTCGAGCGTACGGGGGCAGCCGTTACGCTTGGCTCTCATGTGCGGCATCGTGGGTTACGTCGGCGATCGGCCGGCGCTGGATGTTGTCGTCGATGGCCTGGCCCGGCTCGAGTACCGCGGGTACGACTCCGCGGGCGTCGCCGTCCTCGCCGGCGGCACGATCGACTCGGCCAAGCGGGCGGGCAAGCTGGCGAACCTGCGCGCCGCTCTCGAGGAGCGGCCGCTCGCCGAGGGCACCGTCGGCATCGGGCACACCCGGTGGGCCACGCACGGCGCGCCCACCGACGTGAACGCGCACCCGCACCTGGACTGCACGGGCTCGGTCGCGGTCATCCACAACGGCATCATCGAGAACTTCGCCACCCTCCGGCGCGACCTGGAGGAGCGCGGCCACGAGCTGCTCTCGGAGACCGACACCGAGGCCGTCGCGCACCTGCTCGAGGAGGAGATGCCCGAGGCGGGCGGCCTCGCCGAGGCCATGCGCCGGGTCTGCCGCAAGCTCGAGGGCGCGTTCACGCTCCTCGCCGTGGACACCGCCGACCCGGGCGCGGTGGTGGCCGCGCGGCGCAACTCGCCGCTCGTGGTCGGCCGCGGGGACGGGGAGAACTTCCTGGCCAGCGACGTCGCCGCGTTCATCGCGCACACCCGGGACGCGGTCGAGCTCGGCCAGGACCAGGTCGTCGAGCTGCGCCGCGACTCCTTCACGGTAACGGACTTCTTCGGCCACCCGGCGGCGTACAACGAGTACCACGTCGACTGGGACGCCTCGGCCGCCGAGAAGGGCGGCTACGACTACTTCATGCTCAAGGAGATCGCCGAGCAGCCGCAGGCGGTCGCCGACACGCTGCTCGGCCGGGCCGGGCTGGACGGGACGCTCGCGCTCGACGAGATGCGACTCTCGGACGAGGACCTGCGGGACATCGACAAGATCGTCATCGTGGCGTGCGGCACCGCGAGCCACGCCGGCATGATCGCCAAGTACGCCATCGAGCACTGGAGCCGGCTCCCGTGTGAGATGGAGCTGGCCAGTGAGTTCCGGTATCGGGATCCGATCCTCGACCGGCAGACGCTGGTGATCGCGATCTCGCAGTCCGGGGAGACCATGGACACGTTGATGGCGGTCCGGCATGCCAAGGAGCAGGGCGCGCGGCTGCTGTCCATCTGCAACGTGAACGGTTCGTCCATCCCGCGTGAGTGCGATGCCGTTCTGTACACGCACGCCGGGCCGGAGGTGGCGGTCGCTTCCACCAAGGCGTTCCTGACCCAGCTCGTCGCCGTCTATCTCGTCGCGCTGTACCTCGCTCAAGTGCGCGGTATCAAGTACACCGACGAGATCACCGCGGTGATCTCGCAGCTTGCGGCGATGCCGGAGAAGGTGGAGAAGGTGCTCGACATCGTCGAGCCGGTCCGTGAGGTCGCGCGTTCGCTGGCCTCCGAGAAGTGTGTGTTGTTCCTCGGGCGGCATGTCGGGTTCCCGGTGGCGTTGGAGGGTGCGCTGAAGCTCAAGGAGCTCGCGTACATGCACGCCGAGGGGTTCGCGGCCGGGGAGCTCAAGCACGGGCCGATCGCGTTGATCGAGGACGGTGTGCCGGTCGTCGTGGTGGTGCCTTCGCCGCGGGGGCGTTCGGTGCTGCACAACAAGATCGTCAGCAACATTCAGGAGATTCGGGCGCGTGGGGCGCGGACGATCGTGATCGCCGAGGAGGGGGATGAGGCGGTGGTTCAGTACGCGGACACGCTGATCCGGATCCCCGACGTGCCGACGCTGCTCCAGCCGCTCGTCTCCACCGTGCCGTTGCAGGTCTTCGCGTGTGAGCTGGCCACCGCCAAGGGGCACGATGTCGACCAGCCCCGCAACCTCGCCAAATCCGTCACCGTCGAGTAGGACGCGTCGGCGGGGCCGCGTCTCGCCCGCGGGGTACGTTCGCTTGCGTGATCGTGGGTATCGGGATCGATGTGGTCGAGGTCGACCGGCTCTCCGCCGCGCTCGAGCGGACGCCGTCGTTGGCCGAGCGGCTGTTCACGGTGGGGGAGCGTGGGCTGCCGGTGGCGTCGCTGGCCGCGCGGTTCGCCGCCAAGGAGGCGGTGGGGAAGGCGCTCGGGGCGCCTTCCGGGCTGCGGTGGGTCGACGCTGAGGTGGTGAATGAGCCGTCTGGGCGTCCGGTACTGCGTACGCATGGGACCGTGACCGAGTTGGCCAATCGGCTCGAGGTCACCTCGTGGCACGTGTCGCTCAGCCATGACGCGGGCATCGCCACTGCCGTTGTGATCGCCGAGTCCTCTGGGGAGGGCTGAGATGCGGGCGGCGCATGTCGTCGAGGCGGTTCGTGGGGCCGAGGCCGTGTTGATGGCGCGGCTGCCCGAGGGTGGGCTCATGGCACGTGCCGCGGCCGGGCTCGCCGCGCGGTGTGCGGGCCTGCTGCCGCGGGTGTACGGGTCCCGGGTGGTGCTGCTGGTCGGTGGCGGGGACAACGGGGGTGACGCGCTCTACGCGGGAGCCCGGCTCGCTCGCCGCGGTGCGCGGGTGCACGCGCTGCTCGCCGGGGCGAAAGCGCACGTGGGTGGGCTTGCCACCCTGCGTGCTGCGGGTGGCCGCGTGATCTCCGCGAGTGATCCCGGCGGGGATGGTTTGGCGGATCCGGAGATCGTTGGGGCGGTGATCGGTGAGGCCGATCTCGTTGTGGACGGCTTGCTCGGGATCGGGGGGCGGGGTGGGTTGCGGCCGGCGTACGCGGACCTTGCCGTGCGGGCGAACGACGCGAGCGGGACGGTCGTCGCGGTGGATCTGCCGAGTGGGGTGGACGCGGACACCGGGCGGGTGGACGGTACGGCGGTGCGCGCGGACGTGACCGTCACATTCGGTACGTACAAGCCGGGGTTGCTGGTCGACCCCGGGGCCGCGTACGCGGGTGTTGTGGACCTCGTGGACATCGGGCTGGATCCGTTGCTGCCCGACCCGGATGTGGTGGCGCCTCAGGCCGGGGACGTGGCCGGTGTGCTGGCGGCGCCCGGGCCGGAGTCCGACAAGTATCGGCGTGGTGTGCTCGGTGTGGTCGCCGGGGGGGCGCGGTTCGCCGGTGCGGCCGTGCTCGCCGTGGGCGGCGCGGTGCGGGCCGGGGCCGGCATGGTGCGGTTCGCCGGTGTCGAGCGGGTGACGGCGGGGGTTCGGGAGCGCTGGCCGGAGGCGGTGACCACGGTCGTCGAGTACGGCGACGCGGACGCGGTGCTCGGGGCGGGGCGGGTGCAGGCGTGGCTGGCGGGGCCCGGCATGGGGACCGACGACGGGGCCGCGCGGGTGCTCGCCGGGGTACTCGGCACCGAGCTTCCGGTGCTCGTCGACGCGGATGGGTTGACGCTGCTGGCCGCGCGGCCGGAGCTCGTCGTGGATCGCGCGTACCCGACGCTGCTCACCCCGCACGCGGGCGAGCTGTCCCGGTTGTTGGACGGGGTGGGCGAGTCCGCCGGCCGGGCCGCGATCGAGGGGGACCGGTTGCGCCACGCCCGGCTTGCCGCCGAGCGGTACGGCTGCACGGTGCTGCTCAAGGGGTCGACGACGGTGATCGCCGAGCCGGATCGGATCACCCGGGTGAATCCGACCGGTACGCCGTGGCTGGCCACGGCCGGGACCGGTGACGTGCTGTCGGGCATCGCGGGGGCGTTGCTCTCCGCGGGGCTCTCCACGTTCGACGCCGCGGTCGCGGGGGCGTACCTGCATGGCCTCGCCGCGCGGCTGGCCGCCGACGGTTCGCCCATCTCCGCCGGCGATCTTCTCGACACCCTTCACGCGGCCTTCCGTACGGTCGCCTGACGGCGCGTTCAGGCGCGGCGGCGGCGTCCTCGGGGGCGGCCGTGGCGGCGGCGTCGCGGGGGTTCGGGGCCGGGGTCCTCGGGTTCCGGTGGCGGAGGGTCGGGGGGTGGCGGGTCGCCGTCGTACAGGGTTGCGATCAAGGACCGTGGTACGAGGCCGCCGAGCAGGCCGAGCAGCAGATGGCCGAGCTGGCCGGGAGCGAGCAGCCCGAGTACGCCGAGGATCGCCGCCCATGGATCGTGCAGGAAACGTTCCGAGGTCGGCACGTCGTGGGGCGTGGCCCAGCCGGTGCAGAGCAGCAGTAGCACCGACACCGTGGCGGCGAGCACCACGTTCTGCCCCGTCGGGCTGAATCCCTGCAGCCACCGGCCGATGTCGTCGGCCAGCAGCGGCAGGTACGCCACCGGCCCGCCGGACGAATCGGACGCGGCCGGCCAGGACGGCGCGGGCCAGGACGCCGCCGGCCCTGAGGGGCCGCGCCAGGCGAAGGCGGACGCCGCGGCCGCCAGGGGCACGAGGACGAGCGCGGCGGCGGCCCCCGGCAGCATCGTCGCCACCAGCCATTCGCGGGCGCGCCAGAGGTCGGCGCGGGGCGGGGCGTCGCGCCGGGGACGGCCACGCGCCCGGTACGCCCCCATCCCGATCTCCCTGCGTTCGCGGAGCAGACGCAGCGCCACGACCAGCGTGGCGGGCCCGCGCGCCGCCGCCACCAGCGCGACGACGACCTCGTGCGCCAGCTCCGCCAGGGTCAGCGCGAGCGAGGCGGGCAGACCGGCGCGTACTCGGGCGAGACGCTGGAATGTGGACGATATGTCCGAAGGGATCGCCGCCCGCCGCTGGATGGCCCGCCCGCGCGCCCGCCGCGCCAGCCCGGCCCACGGCGAGCTGCCGGGCAGCGGCGGCACCACGTCGTCGACCGTACGGGCCAGGTGGTGGTCGAGCACGATCCCCGCCACCAGGAAGAGCAGGAGCAGCCAGGCCACGGACCGCCCGGCCCCGGTCGCGTCGTACACGGCCGCGGTGACCGGGGTGAGCCGCAGCCCGGACGCCGCGGCGTTCAGCGCGACGTGGTCGAGCGCGGCGAGGCCGAGTGCGAGCGGCGGCAGCAGCCAGAGCTTGTAGCCGAGCCGCCGCCGTCCCACCACGGCGAGCCCGACCGCCCCGCCGACGAGCCCGGTCGTGATCGCGTGCCCGGCGAAGTACGTGCCGGCGAACGCGGTCGCCCCGGGCAGCGCCCAGGGCGCGTACGACGCCGCCGGCGGGAGCACCGCCCCGGTCACCGCGGCGGCCGCGCCCTCGGCGAGCTGGAACCCGGCCCCCGCGGCGACGCCGAGCAGCAGGTAGTCCACCGCCGCGAAGCGGGCGAACCGGCGCCGCGCGAACAGCCGGAACAGCAGCAGCGGCGCGAGCTTGCCCATCTCCTCTACGGGCACGCCGACGTACACGGCGGTGAACCGGTCGGTGACCGGCAGGCCCAGGCCGCTGGCGAGCGCGACCTCGGCGAGCCCGATGGCGGGGGCGATCGCGGCGCCGAGGGCCACCATCCGGAGCAGTACGGAGAACGCGACGGTACGGGACCGCGCCAGCGTCGCGGCCATCAGCACCAGCCAGGCCAGCCCGAGCAGTACCGGAGGCGCCGCGCCGAACCCGGGGGCGAGGAACAGCCCGGAGGCGATCAGGATGACCATCGCCCAGGTCGCGGCGGACCGCAGCACCCGCAGTACGGCGACGCCGCCGGGCGCCTGGTCGCGCAGCCGGGCGGCGGTGGCGACGAGCCGTTCCGCCGCGTCCGGCCGGGGCAGCCGGGGGGTGCGGGCGTGTCGCGCGCCGGGCTCCAGGCAGCCGTACCGGATGGCGGTCTGGATCAGTGAGGTGTCCTGCCGGTCCAGCGCGTGCTCGGCGAACGCCGCGCGGGCGCGCCCCACGTCCGGGCCGATGAGCGCGCGCAGGAACGGTACGGGCCCGGCCGCCACGGTCAGCTCGGACGCGGTGACCAGAACCGCGCCGGACAGGTCCTCCAGCGCGACGAGGAAGTCGGTGGGACGCTGCCCCCAGCCGCGGATCAGGTCCACCAGGTCCTCGGTGTCCGGCACCATCGCTACGACGGGGTCGTAGGCGTACTCGGCGCGCGTACGGGCCACCAGGATCCGCTCGGCGCCCATCTCGCGGGCACCCTCGACGATCCCGTGCACCAGCGCCACGTCCCGCGCCGGCAGGTACGGGACGATCGTCTTCCCGCCCTCGGACAGCCAGCCCCGGTCGAACTCGGTCGCGTCCGCGCACAGTCGCAGCACGAGATCGCGGGTGAGCATCGCCTGCGGGTCCATGGGCTCCCCGGGGGTCGGAGTCCATAAAGGATCTCTCTAGAGACTCCCACCGGAGAAACAGTTCCAATCCCCTCCAGCCGTCCGCTTCCGGGCAAGTCACCTTCGTCACTCCGGTAACGGGCCCGGCCGGGGCAGGCCCGGCTCCTGCCACGGGAGTGCCCGCACAACCTGTCGCGGCTGCCACACTTGGAGTCATGGAGACTCTCGCGGAGGCACGCGTCGACCTGGCCGCGGTGCGGGCCAACGTCGCCACGCTCGGCGAGCACGCCCCCGGCGCGCAGGTGCTGGCGGCGGTCAAGGCCGACGGCTACGGGCACGGCATGGTCCAGGTCGCCCGCGCGGCCCTGCAGGGCGGCGCGACCTGGCTCGGCTGTGCGTACGTGGAGGAGGCGCTGGCGCTCCGCGCGGCCGGCATCGGGGCCCGGGTGCTCGCCTGGATCGTGCCGCCGGGCCAGCCGCTGACCGCCGCGCTCCGCGCGGGTGTGGACCTCGCCGTGGGCGCCCGCTGGCTGGTGGACGACATCGCCGCGGCGGCGCGGGAGGCCGGCCGCCCGGCCCGGGTGCACCTCAAGGCCGACACGGGCCTCAGCCGCGGCGGCGCGACCCCGGCGGAGTGGGCCCCGCTGGTGGACGCGGCGCTGGCCGCGCAGGCCGAGGGCTTGATCGACGTGGTCGGCGTGATGTCCCACCTGGCCAGGGCGGACGAGCCCGGCGACCCTTCCATCGCCGCGCAGATCGGGCACTTCCGCGACGCGGTCGAGCTGGCCGAGAAGGCCGGCGTGCGGCCCGAGGTGCGCCACCTCTGCAACTCGGCCGGCACGCTGAGCCTCCCCGAGGCCCACTTCGACCTGGTCCGCCCCGGCATCTCGGTGTACGGGCTGTCCCCGTTCGCGCCGACCGAGCTGGCGCGGCCGGAGGCGTACGGGCTGCGCCCCGCCATGACGCTGAGCGCCCAGGTCGCGATGGTGAAACGGGTTCCGGAGGGTAGCGGGGTGTCCTATGGGCACCGCTACGTCACGGGCCGGGAGAGCACGCTCGCGCTCATCCCGGTGGGATACGGGGACGGCATCCCCCGTGCCGCCACCAACACCGCCGACGTGCTGCTGGCCGGCCGGCGCCGGCGCATCGCGGGCACGGTGTGCATGGACCAGTTCGTGCTCGACGTGGGCGACGACGACGTCCGCGCCGGAGACCGGGCCGTGCTGTTCGGCCCGGGTGACCACGGCGAACCCACCGCCCAGGACTGGGCGGCCGCGCTCGGCACGATCTCATGGGAGATCGTCACCCGGGTCGGCGCCCGCGTCCCCCGCGTCTATGAGGGATCCGTTTGAAGCGCAAGGGCCTGATCGGTGCCGTGGCGGGGGTGGCCGCCGCGGGGGTGGCGGCGGCCGTGGCCGCTGAACGGTTCGCCGTGGGCCGCATCCGGCTCCGCCCTGACCCGGAGGCGGGGGAGCCGCTCGGCGCGCTGCGCGGCTCACCGCGGAGCGTCACCGCGCCCGACGGCACGGAGCTGTACGTCGAGGTGGACGAGCCGGAGACCGCGCCTGCGGCGGGCGAGCCCACCGTCGTCTTCTGCCATGGGTACGCGCTGAACCTCGACTCCTGGCACTACCAGCGGCGGGCGCTGCGCGAGCAGGGGCTGCGGCTCGTCTTCTGGGACCAGCGCGACCACGGCAGATCGGGCCGCACCGAGGACGACACGGTCGACATCGACCGGCTCGGCGCCGACCTCGTCACCGTGCTGGACGCCGTGGTGCCCAAGGGGCCGGTGGTGCTCGTCGGGCACTCCATGGGCGGCATGACGGTGATGGCGCTGGCTGCGGCGCGGCCGGACCTCTTCGCGGGCCGCGGACCGTCCGCGCCGCGCGTCGTCGCGGTGGCGCTGGTCGGCACGTCCAGCGGGCGGCTCGACGAGGTGCGGCTGGGCCTGCCGATGGTGGTGGGGAAGGTCTTCCAGTCCACGGCCGGGCCGGTGCTGCGCGCGCTGGGCCGTACGCCCGGGCTCGTGGAGCGCGGCCGTAGTGCCGGGGGTGACCTCGCCTTCCTGCTCACGCGGCGGTTCGGGTTCGGCGATCCGTCGGTCAGCCCGACCGTCGTCGACTTCCTCGAGCAGATGATCAGATCCACCCCGATCGAGACCATCGCGCGGTTCTGGCCCGCGCTGATGGCGCACGACAAGCTCGAGGTGCTGGAGCAGCGTCTCAGCGCCGTGCCCACGGTGATCATCTGTGGCGAGCGGGATCTGATCACGCCGATCGAGCACAGCGAGGCGATGTCCGCGGCGCTGCCCGGAGCGGAGTTCGTCAGAGTGTCCGACGCGGGCCATATCGTGTTGATGGAACGGCCGGACTTGGTGAACGAGGCGCTCGTCCGGCTGATCGACTCCGCGCGGAGGCCGAGTCGGCGGTTCCGGCTCTGGCGCTCCGCGTGAGCCCTGAGGTGGCGATGAGGGGAAGCGAGACGTGACGACGCTCGGTGAGGCGTGGGAGGACCTGTCCCGGTCGGTCCGCGCCTGCACGACCTGCCCGGAGCTGGCGGAGGCGCGCACGCAGGTGGTGGCCGGCGTGCGGCCCGCCGGCTTCGAGCTGCGGGCCGCGCGGGTCCTCCTGGTCGGGGAGGCGCCGGGCGCGCAGGAGGACGCCGAGGGGGTGCCGTTCGTGGGGCGGGCGGGGCAACTGCTCGACCGGCTGCTGGGTGAGGCGGGGCTGCCGCGCGAGTCGGTGGCCGTGGCCAACGTGCTGAAGTGCCGGCCGCCGGGGAACCGCAAGCCGACCCGCACCGAGGTGCGGAACTGCGCGTCCTGGCTGACCCGGCAGATCGAGCTGATCGACCCGCAGGTGATCATGGCGCTCGGCGGCACCGCGGCCGAGTGGTTCCTCGGGCCGAGTGTGAAGATCGGCCGGGCCCGCGAGGAGACGCACGCGTACGAGGGGCGCACGCTGCTGATCAGCTACCACCCCTCCGCGGCCATCCGATTCGGCCCGAGCGGCGCGCCACGCGCCGCCCTGGAGGCGGACCTGCGCCGGCTCGCCGCGCTCGTGATGGAGCCCACGCCGGGCACCTCCGAGCTGCCCGACCACGCGGGGGAGCGGGCATGACCAGTCAGGATCTGACCGGGGAGGCCGAGGCCGTGCGGGAGGCGGGCGGCCTCGATCTGAGCGGTTCCGTGCCGTTGCGGGTGCCGACCGGGGCCGACATGCACGCGCTCGGCGTACGGCTGGCCCGGCTGCTGCGGGCCGGTGACCTGGTGCTGCTCACCGGGCCGCTGGGTGCGGGCAAGACGACGCTCACCCAAGGGCTCGGCGAAGGGCTCGGGGTCCGCGGGCCGATCACCTCCCCGACCTTCGTGATCGCCCGGGTGCACCCGTCGACCGTGGGCGGGCCGGACCTTGTGCACGTCGACGCGTACCGGCTCGGCGACACGCTCGAGGTCGACGACCTCGACCTGGACGCGGCGATCGAGGAGTCCGTGACCGTCGTCGAGTGGGGCGTGGGGCTCGCCGAGGGCCTGGCCGACGACCGCCTGGAGGTCCGCATCGACCGCGCCCCCGACGACCTCCGCACCGTCACCCTCACCGCCACCGGCCCCCGCTGGACTCAGCACACGCACTGACCCGCGCGCCCGGGACAGGTCTCGCGCCCACCGGCCTCGCTGAGCCCCGACGATCGCTGCCTCGCGGCGCCGGGGCGGTCCTCGCAGGGCTTCCCCGAATCCCTGATCCGTGGGGCCCGGGGGCATGTCTCGGCGGAGTGGGCGTGGCGGGTCGTGGGGCTGGCTAGGCTTGATGGTCGTGTTGCTGCTGGCCTTCGATACCGCCACCCCCGCCGTGACCGTCGCCCTGCACGACGGCGACTCCGTCGTGGCCGAGGCGTCCACGGTGGACGCCCGCCGCCACGGCGAGCTGCTGGTCCCGGGCATCCATGACGTGCTCGGCCGCGCCGGCGCGCGCCCGGCCGACCTCACCGGCATCGCCGTCGGCGTCGGACCGGGGCCGTACACGGGGCTGCGCGTCGGCCTGGCCACCGCGCAGGCGCTCGGCGGCACGCTCGGCATCCCGGCGTACGGCCTGTTCACGCTGGACGCCGTGGCCTGCGACGCGGACCTCCCCGGCCCCTTCCTCGCCGCCACCGACGCGCGCCGCAAGGAGGTGTTCTGGGCGCGGTACGACACCCCGCTGGCCCGGAGCACCGACGTCGCGGTGAACCTGCCGGCCGACGTACCCGCCGGTGACCTGCCGGTGGCCGGCCCGGGCGCGCTGATGTACGCGGACGTTTTCGGCGACGTGCACGGACCGGCGCACCCGTCCGCCGCCGCGCTGGCCCGGCTCGCCGTGCGCCGGCTCGCCGAGGGCGGGGAGCTGCTCCCGCCCCACCCCGTCTACCTGCGCCGTCCGGACGCGCGGGTGCCCGGGAAGCCGAAGAAGGTCCGTACCGCCAGGATGAGCGACACATGACCGCCCGCCTGCGCGCGATGACGTACGCCGACCTGCCCGAGGTGATGACCATCGAGCGGCGGTTGTTCCCGGAGGACGCCTGGTCGGAGCGGATGTTCCGGCAGGAGCTCGGCGCCCCCGGGCGGTACTACCTGGTGGTGGAGTCCGACGGCCGGGTCGTCGGCTATGCGGGGCTGATGGCGGCCGGCGACCAGAGCGACGTGCAGACGATCGCGGTGCTGCCTGAGGAGCAGGGCAAGGGGTACGGCCGGTCGCTGCTCGAGGAGCTGCTGGCCGAGGCCTTGCGGCGCGGGGCGTACGAGACGTTCCTGGAGGTACGGGCCGACAACCCGCGCGCCCAGGAGCTGTACCGGCGGCGCGGCTTCGTGCGGGTCGGCGTCCGCCCCGGCTACTACAACGGACACGACGCCCTGGTCATGGCCTACAACGCCCGCAACCACCCCACCACCGCCCCCGACGCGGAGGCCCAGGGTGCGGGGCCGCGCGGCGCGGAGGCCCGGGGTGACAGCGATGAGGGGGGAGACGGACGTGGCCGATGAACCGCTGGTGCTCGGCATCGAGACCTCGTGCGACGAGACGGGCGTGGGGATCGTACGCGGCACGACGCTGCTCGCCGACGCGATCGCGTCCAGCGTCGAGGAACACGCCCGCTTCGGCGGCGTGGTCCCCGAGGTCGCCAGCCGGGCGCACCTGGAGGCGATGACCCCGACCATCGAGCGCGCGCTGTCGACGGCCGGCGTCAAGCTCCCGGACGTCGACGCTATCGCGGTCACGGCCGGCCCCGGCCTCGCGGGGGCGCTGCTCGTCGGCGTGGCGAGTGCGAAGGCGTACGCGCTGGCCCTGGACAAGCCGCTCTACGGGGTCAACCACCTCGCCGCACACGTGGCGGTCGACCAGCTCGAACACGGCCCCCTGCCGAAGCCCTGCGTGGCGCTGCTCGTCTCCGGCGGGCACTCCTCGCTGCTGCTGGTACCGGACGTCGCCGCGGAGGTACGGCCGCTCGGCGCGACCGTCGACGACGCGGCCGGCGAGGCGTACGACAAGGTGGCGCGGCTGCTCGGGCTCCCGTTCCCGGGCGGGCCGCCGATCGACCGGGCGGCGCGCGAGGGCGACCCGGGGTACGTGCGCTTCCCGCGCGGGAAGTACGACGACGGGACGCTCGACTTCTCCTTCGCCGGTCTGAAGACGGCGGTGGCGCGCTGGATCGAGGACCGGGAGCGGGCCGGGGAGCCCGTTCCGGTCCCGGACGTGGCGGCCGCGTTCCAGGAGGCCGTGGCCGACGTGCTGGTGCACAAGGCGGTGCGGGCCTGCCTCGACAACGGGGTCGATCACCTGCTGATCGGCGGTGGCGTGGCGGCGAACTCGCGCCTCCGCGCGCTCGCCAAGGAGGGGAGCGTGCGCCACGGGATCCGGGTCCGGGTGCCCAGGCCGGGGCTGTGCACGGACAACGGCGCGATGGTGGCGGCACTCGGCTCGGAGCTCGTCGCCTCCGGCGCGACCCCCTCCAAGCTCGACCTCCCCGCCGACTCCTCCCTCCCCATCACCGAAATCCTCCTCCCCTGACCCACCCCGGGCCGCTCAGCGCTGAGCGACCGGCGACGCCGCCGGGCGTAGCTCGCCGAGCACGGCAGCGGCGCCGGGTCGCGTAGCTCGCCGAGCACGGCGGCGGCGAAGTCGTCCAGCGCCGCCTCGCGCGGTGCTCATGGGCCCGCGCCCGTTCCCGACCGGAACGGCGGGCTCACCCGCGCCCTCGGCGTGTGGGCGGGGAGAGTCACCGGACCGGCACCGGCCGGGGGGTTACTGACCGGCTGGGAACGGGCGCGGGTGCTGTGGGGTGACGGCGGGCTATCCCTTCCCCTGCGCGGGGGCCTGGTCGCCGTCACGGCGCTGTGGGCGCAACAGGGCCTCGGCGAGCGCGAGCATGGTCTCCTCGAGGGAACCGAGCCGCCTGGACAGCTCGTCGTAAGAGGACTCCACGATCTTGGCGACGGTCTCCTCGACCTCCGTACGGTCCGGACGCGACCGCAGCTCGGCCAGTATCGGTTCGGTCGCCTCGGCGAACTGCTTGTCCAGCGCGTCGAGCCGGTGGCCGTAGTCGATGACCGGCCGGGAGGTCAGCTCGTCGAGCTTGCGCTGCACCTCTCCCGCCTCCAGGGTGCCGGGCAGGCCGGTGATGCGCTCGCCGAGCCCCTCGATCCGGTCGTCGAGGGCGCGCAGGTTGCCGTCCACACCCGCGAACCGGCCCTCCAGCCCGTCCAGGTGACCGTCGAGCCCGTCGAGCCGGCCCTGAACGCCCTCCAGCCGCCCGTCGAGCCCGCCGAACCGCCCGTCCAGCCCGTCGAGCCGGCCGTCGACGCCTTCGAATCGGCCCTCCAGCCCGTCGAAGGAGCCGTTCAGGCCCTCGAGCCGCCCGTCCAGCCCGTCCAGCCGGCCGGTCACCCCGCCGAGCCCGCGCTCCAGCCGGCTCCCGGCCTCGTCGAGCCCACGCTCCAGCCGGCCGCCGACCTCGTCGAGCCGGCCGGTGACCCCATCGAGCCCGCCCTCGAGCCGGCTCCCGACCTCGTCGAGGCGCTTCGTCACGTCCGTGGTGGAGGCGCTCAGCTGCTCCTCGACCCGCCCGGCGACCTCGCCGAGCCGCTCGCCGATCTGTTCGGCGATGTTGCCGAGCTGCCGGTCCAGACCCTCGGTGCGCTGGGTGAGCTCGGCCATGGCCTTGTCCAGCCGGGCGAACCGGCCCGCCGCGGCCTCCATGCCGCCGTGCAGCTTGTCCAGCCGCTCGCCGAACTCCTCGACCCGCTGCGCGCTCTGCCGGGCCGCGTCGGCGATGCTCTGCAGCCGGCCGAGGGCCTCGTCGACGCTCTCGGAGACGACGCCGACGTCGGCCCAGAGCGCGGGGAGCTCGGCCACCGGCTTGAGCCGCTCACTCACCTGGTCGATGTGCTCGGCCAGGGTCTCCGCCCAGGCCGGAGGCTTGGTGGACAGTTCCTCGAGCCGGGCGGCGAGCCGCTCGGTGGACCGCGCGAGCCCGCCGATCTCCCGCTCGCGCAGCTCCCTGAGCAGCCACTCCATACCCTCGAGGCGCTGCCGGAGCTCCTCGGTGACGGCGCCCTGGGAGCTCTGCTCGACGACGTGGTCCTGGGCCGCCCGGGCCAGAAGGTCCCGCATCCGGTCGGAGATGCCGGTCTGGCCCCCTGGCGGGAGGAATTCGTGATTGGTGTGTTCCACCGGATGCTCCTTCACCGGCCGCCGGGCCCGTGCCCTCTCGCAGTGCCGTGCACTGTCTTTCCGTCTTCGCCGGCCTCGTCGTTTGCGGCGCCTCACTTTAGTGCCAGCCGCGGGCGGGGTTCGCGCGTACGGAAATTCGTCGCCGCTTCTGGGAAAATGCCCTTGATATCCGAGTGGAGAGGCTTGTCGCATTCGGGTGGCGGCACGGGGGGAGAGTCGAATACGAAAGGACCCCGTGCGCGCCGTGCGCGCCGTGCGCGCCAGGGTCCTCGAGGTGCGGAGGGCGAGGTCAGCCCGCGGCCGCCCCCTGGAAGATCTCGTGCATGATCCCCCTGCGGTGCTTCCCCTTGTACCCGTCGGCGGCGGTCTCGCCGTCGATCGGGAGGTTCGCCAGGTACTCGCTCTCCGCGTCGATCAGACGCTCGAGTTCTCCACGATCCAGAAAGACCCCCTTGCAGTCGCCGCACTGCTCGATGACGACGCCGTTTCGTTCGAACGTCTCCATGTCCGCCCGGCATTTCGGGCACAGTGGCGTCTGATCCATCGTCATACTCCTTAACTCGGTCGCGTGCCGCGTCGGGCTTGCTCCCGTTCCCCACATATGAACCGATTCAGGCTAATGGGAGGAACATCGGGATGTCCGGCACTCATGCGATTCCGGCCATTCCCGCCGGCGGGACGACACACCCCGGGCCTTCACGCGGAGGCGCAGATGAACGCGTACGGCCGCGTGCCCACGCGGGTGAGCACCACGGTCGCCGACTCCTCGCCCTCGGCGCGCAGGTCGCGGCGGAGGCGCTCCACGTCCACCGCGGAGCCGCGCTTCTTCACGTCACCGTGCCGACCCGGCGTGCGCGCAGCGCGGAACGCAGCCGCTTCAGCGAGAACGGCATGACCTCGAGCACCTCGTACCGGGCGCAGAAAGGCGAGTCGACCGCCCGGTCGGCGGTGATGTAGGCGATCCGCGGGTCGAGCAGGGCGCCGTCCACCCCGGCCGCGGCCTCCGCCACCAGGTGCGCCCGGACGACCGCGCCGTCGGGCTCGTACAGGTAGCGCAACGGCGGCGAGACCGGCGGGTCCCCGAGCCCCGCAGCGGCCGTCAGCGTGGCCCCCGACGGCAGCAGCGTCGCCCGCCTGCCGCCCGCGCCGGCGAGGGTGCCGAGCCACACCGCAGCCTCCTTGACGTCCCCTTTGTAGGAGATCCACTCCGCCTCCGCGCCGGCGGGGATGAGCTCGTGCGGGATGCCCGGAGCCGTCTTGACGCACCCGCCCACCGCGCCCCCGGCGAGGCGCAGCGCCTCCGGCCAGGGCGGCGAGAACGACGCGGGGTCGAAGACCCGGCCACGCGCACCACGTCCACCGGCGGCCCCCCCGCGGTCCGCCGCGCCGGGTCGCAGAAGACCGCGGCGTACGGCCCCGGATCCACCTCCCGGACGTCCCCGCCCCGGACCTCGGCGACCCCCTCAAGGCCGAGCGCCCCGAGGTTCGCCCGGGCCACCAGCAAGGTCAGCGGGTCGGCGTCCACCCCGGCGGCACGGGTCCCGGTACGCGCCAGCGCGACCAGATCCGCGCCGATCCCGCAGCACAGATCCGCGGCCGGCGCGCCCGCCCGGGCCAGCCGTACGGCCCGATGCGCCGCCACCTCGGCCCGCGAGGCCTGTTCCAGCCCGGCCGGGGTGAAGAACATCCGCTCCGTGTCCGGGCCGAACCTCGGCACCGCGCGCGCAGCGCCGCCTGGGTGAGCGCAGCCGCGACCAGATCGGCCGGATGCTCCCGGCGGAACCGGGAGGCGACGGCCAGTTGGTCGCCGGAAAGATCCTCGGTGGCGAGCAGGTGCCGTCCGTCCGGTTCGAGCAGGCGGCGAAACCCCTCGATATCCACCCGATCTCCCTCCGTGTTGACGACCTGAAGTGTCACGGATAATCTTCCCGATTGGCACTCTCGAACGTAGAGTGCTAAGTGACTTCAGGGCGCTTCCGCCCCTAGGTCGCACGGCGCGACAAGGTCGGTCTGGCACCCGCGACGACAGGCCGCCGGGGCGCCCGTAACGCAGCCGAGATCGCAATGAAGGGGGAGGTCACACATGGCGACCGCCACCGATAAGAAGGTTGTGCTCAAGCCTCTGGGAGACCGTATCGTGGTCCGCCCGCTGGAGGCTGAGCAGACGACGGCGTCCGGACTTGTCATTCCGGACACCGCCAAGGAGAAGCCCCAGGAGGGCGAGGTGATCGCCGTAGGCCCGGGCAACTGGGACGAGGACGGCGAGAAGCGCGTTCCGCTCGACGTGGCCGTTGGCGACGTCGTGCTCTACAGCAAGTACGGCGGCACCGAGGTGAAGTACAGCAACGAGGACTACCTCGTGCTGTCGGCGCGCGACGTCCTCGCCGTCATCGAGAAGTAATTTGGCCGCTCCCCGCACTGCCGGGGACCGGTCGACGCGACACCGAGTGTCGACAGCGGCCCCGGCCGGCCAGGCGCTGCGTTGCTAGCCGACACAGCGCCGGCCGCGCCGGGGTTCGCTGGTTGACCAGACTGGATAGAGGACGATGCCGAAGATTTTGGAGTTCGACGAGAACGCCCGGCGTTCTCTCGAGCGCGGGGTGAACCATCTCGCCGACACCGTCAAGGTGACGCTGGGCCCGCGCGGCCGCAACGTCGTCATCGACAAGAAGTTCGGCGCACCGACCATCACCAACGACGGCGTGACCATCGCCCGTGAGATCGAGCTCTCCGAGCCGTTCGAGAACCTTGGCGCGCAGCTCGTCAAGGAGGTGGCGACGAAGACCAACGACATCGCGGGCGACGGCACCACCACCGCCACGGTGCTGGCCCAGGCCATGGTCAAGGAGGGCCTGCGCAACGTGGCCGCCGGCGCCGCGCCGATGTCGCTGAAGAAGGGCATCGACGCCGCCGCGGCGCTGATCTCGGAGAAGCTGCTCGACGGCGCCAGCGAGGTGACCGAGCAGGGCGAGATCGCGCACGTCGCGACGATCTCGGCGCAGGACCGGCAGATCGGCGAGCTCATCGCCGAGGCCTTCGCCAAGGTCGGCAAGGACGGCGTGATCACCGTCGAGGAGGCGCCCACGCTGGGCATGGAGCTCGACTTCACCGAGGGGCTCCAGTTCGACAAGGGCTACATCTCGCCGTACTTCGTGACGGACACCGAGCGCATGGAGACCGTCCTCGAGGACGCGTACGTGCTGCTCACGCAGAGCAAGATCTCGTCGATGAACGACCTGCTCCCGCTGCTGGAGAGCGTCGCTCAGTCCAAGAAGCCGCTGCTCATCGTGGCCGAGGACGTCGACGGCGAGGCCCTGTCCACGCTGATCGTGAACAAGATCCGCGGCACGCTCGCCGTGGCCGCGGTGAAGGCGCCGGGCTTCGGTGACCGCCGCAAGGCGATGCTGCAGGACATGGCCATCCTCACCGGCGGCCAGGTCGTCGCCGAGGAGGTCGGGCTGAAGCTCGACTCGGTCGGCGTCGAGGTGCTGGGCACCGCGCGGCGGATCACCATCGACAAGGACACCACCACGATCGTGGACGGTGGCGGTGACCCGTCCGCGATCGAGGGCCGGGTCGCCGAGATCAAGAACGAGATCGAGCAGAGCGACTCCGACTGGGACCGCGAGAAGCTGCAGGAGCGGCTCGCCAAGCTGTCCGGCGGGGTGTGCGTGCTGCGCGTCGGCGCGGCCACCGAGGTGGAGCTGAAGGAGAAGAAGCACCGCCTGGAGGACGCGATCTCCGCCACCCGTGCGGCGATCGAGGAGGGCATCGTGGCCGGAGGCGGCAGCGCCCTGGTGCACGTCGCCGCCGAGCTGGACGGCATCGGCCTGACCGGTGACGAGCTCACCGGTGCGATGGTCGTCAAGCGCGCGCTGATCGAGCCGGCCCGGTGGATCGCGGAGAACGCGGGCCAGGAGGGCTACGTCGTCGTCGCCAAGATCCAGGAGCTGGGCAAGGGCAACGGCTACAACGCCGCCACCGGCGAGTACGGCGACCTCGTCGTCGCCGGTGTGCTCGACCCGGTCAAGGTCACCCGTTCGGCCGTGAGCAACGCGGCGTCCATCGCCGGCATGCTGCTCACCACCGAGTCCCTGGTGGTCGACAAGCCGGAGGAGCCGGACGACTCCGCCGACGGCGGGCACGGTCACGGCCACGGTCACGGCCACTGAGCACCGGCACGGGCGCCGTCCCGGCGTCCATGGGTACGGAAGGATCCCGTCGCGGTGACACCGCGGCGGGATCCTCTCTTCGCATCGACGGAGAGCGACCGATTGATGACCGTACGTCATAATTTCAACCACTTCCGGTCCCGCTCGGAACCGGCAGTATTGCTCTCCGATTTCCACCCCGGACTGACTGTGACGGCGGGGAAGGAGATCGCCGAACCGCATTGAGCTGGTCTTTCGCGGCGCAGCGTGGGCACTTCGTCGCTTTGGGTGAGGGAGAAAACGCGCTCTGTGTCCCGTTCCAGGCAGAGAGCGGTATGCCATGATCCAAGCGGCACCGTGACCATTCCGTTGCCTTTCCCGGGCAAGACACGGGCTGTCCGCCCCGGCATCATGCTCTACGTGACGGAGGGAAGCATCGCCGACGCGTTCCCCGCGGGGTCCCCACCCGGTGAGACGGCGCATGCCGACGAGGGGGATCTTCGGGGTCTGACCGATCTGGCGGCCCGGGGTGACCGTGCGGCGATCGAATCGCTCATCGAGGCGATCCGCCCCATGGTGGTGCGGTACTGCCGCGCCCGGCTGGGGCGGGTTTCGGGCCACTACCACATCGCCGACGATGTGGCCCAGGAGGTCTGCATCGCGGTCCTGGCCGCGCTGCCCCGGTATCGGGACATCGGCCGGCCGTTCGCCTCGTTCGTGTTCGGCATCGCGTCCCACAAGGTCGCCGACGCGCTGCGCAGCTCGGTACGGGCCGCCGTGCCCACCGAGGAGCTCCCCGACGGCCCGGATGACCGCCCGGGTCCCGAGGAGACCGTCGTGCGGTACGTCGAGGCGGAACATGCCAGGGCGCTGCTGTCACGTCTCCCGGAAATCCAGCGGGAGTTGCTCGTTCTCCGGGTGGTGGCGGGTCTTTCCGCCGAGGAGACGGGTAACGTACTGGGTATGTCAGCGGGGGCCGTGCGTGTGGCGCAGCACCGGGCTTTGGCGCGGTTGCGGGCCATGGCCGTCGAGGAGCAGATTGCGTGACGGGCAGTCGTCCATTGAAGCTGGTCCATGTCGATGACGTTCAGCGCACCGACGCCGCGATCGAGGAGTTGGCCTCCCGGCGCGGCGAGGCCGGTCGTATCTCCGACCCTGCGCTGTCGATCCTCGATGAACTCATCGCCGACGTAGACGAGCGGGAACCGGTCCTGCGCGCCGTCGGCTCGCAAGGCAGCGCCAGGCGGACCCGCCGCAGCCGCCGCGGCCGGTTCATCGCCGCGCTCGGCATCGGCGTCGTGATCGCCGGCGGCTCCACGGGGGTGGCGGTCGCGGGCTCGCAGTTCCTGGGCGACCTTCAGCCGCCGCGGGTGGAGAGCATCCACAAGGGCGGCGACGACGAGGAGAACGAGAAGAGCTCCCGGGAGATCGGGGCCGGCGTGGTGCCGCCCATCGGCGGCGCGAACGGCGAGCGCCCGCCGCAGGTGTCGCGGCAACGCTCCGACGCCCTGGAGGAGGCGCGGCGCCGGGCCGAGCGGGCCGAGGGCGCTCCCGCGGAGGTGCCGTCGGCCGAGGGCAAGGGCCTGGACAAGAAGGTCGACCGGTCCGCCAAGGGCGGCAAGCTCGGCGCCGACGTGGACACCGGGCTCGACGCGGACACTGGCACCGACACCGGTACGGACCCCGACACCGGCACCGATTCGGACACCGGCACGGACTTCGACACCGGCACCGACTCCAAGGGCTCCGGCTCGGACAAGGGCCGCGGCCACCAGTCCGCCGACCCCGGCGGCACGACCACCGACCCCGGCGAGACTCCAGACTCCGGCACCCCCGAGGACTCCACGACCTCCGACGACGGGACCACCGACGACGGGACCTCCGACGGAACCTCCACCTCCGCCGAGTTCAGCACCGGCGACACCGTCGGTCTCGGAGGGTGACCGTTCAGCGGGCGTGGATCAGCGGTCAGGGATCAGCGGTCAGCGGTCTTCGCTGTCGATGACGCCGGCGACGTAGCCGCGGGCGTACTCCCAGCTGACGAACTCGTTGGGGTCGGGGCCGTAGGCGGGTTCGTGCACCCGGTGGCGGCCGCCGTGCAGCAGGTCGTGCAGGTTGCCCTGGAGCAGATCCCACCCGAAGTAGTGCGGCTCGCCACAGTCCGCGCAGTCGAGCACCAGCCCGCGGATGCCCTGCGGTTCCAGCAGGGCGCGGAACACGTCGAGGTCGGCGAGGTCGGCGAGGATGTCCTCGCGCTCGGTGGGGTCGAGCGGCTCGTCGTCCTCGTCATCACCGAGCGCGGCGGCCGGATCATCCGGGTCGCCCGCGAACGGGTCGGGAGGCACGTCGTCCATCACATGAACCACGCTACTGCCCGGACCCCGATCGCGCTTGGCCGTACCTGGGTGGAAATCGCGCCTGACCCGGCCGATCGCGGACCGGCGACCAGGGCCGCCGCGGAGCCTGCGCCGGGGCAGGAAGAAATCAGCCGCGGTGAGCGTCTGAGCGAGTGAGGCCCGCGTGCGCCCGGGAGTCGGCGTTCCCGCGTGAATACGCACGGTGACCATCTAGAATGGGCCGAACGCCGTGACCAGTCGGAAGGGTGACATGACCCCGGGGGTTTCGAGTTCCAGCCAGCCGAGTGGCGGCGACAAGTTCGCGCCACCCGGGCTCACGTTCGACGACGTGCTGCTGCTGCCCGCGTATTCGGATCTGCTGCCGGGCGAGGCCGACACGTCGGCGCGGCTGTCCCGGTCCATCACCCTGCGCATGCCGCTGCTCTCCGCGGCGATGGACACGGTGACCGAGGCCCGCATGGCGGTGGCCATGGCCCGCCAGGGCGGCGTGGGCGTGCTGCACCGCAACCTCTCCGTGGAGGAGCAGGCCGAGCAGGTCGACGTGGTCAAGCGCTCCGAGGCCGGCATGATCACCAAGCCGGTGACCTGCCGTCCCGACGACACGATCGCCGACGTCGACCGGCTCTGCGCGCACTACCGCATCTCCGGCGTCCCGGTCACCGCCCCCGACGGCGTGCTGCTCGGCATCGTCACCAACCGTGACATGCGCTTCGAGGACGACCACGTCCGCCCGGTCCGCGACATCATGACCCCGATGCCGCTGGTGACGGCCCCGGTCGGCGTCTCCCGCGCGGACGCGTACGGGCTGCTCCGCCAGCACAAGATCGAGAAGCTCCCGCTCGTCGACGCCGAGGGCCGGCTGCGCGGGCTGATCACGGTCAAGGACTTCACGAAGAGCGAGAAGCACCCCGATGCCACGAAGGACGCGGACGGCCGCCTGGTCGCCGGCGCCACGATCGGGGTCGGCGACGAGGCCACGGTCCGCGCCAAGGCGCTCGTCGAGGCCGGTGCCGACTTCATCGTGGTGGACACCGCGCACGGTCACTCCAAGTGGGTGCTCGACATGGTCGCCTCCCTGAAGGCGAACACGAAGGTCGACGTCATCGGCGGCAACATCGCCACCGCGGCGGGCGCCAAGGCGCTCGTCGACGCGGGCGCCGACGCGGTCAAGGTGGGCGTCGGCCCGGGCTCCATCTGCACCACCCGGGTGGTGGCCGGGGTGGGCGTGCCGCAGGTGACCGCGATCAACGAGGCGGCGCAGGCCGCGCACGCGGCGGGCGTCCCGGTGATCGGCGACGGCGGCATGCAGTTCTCCGGCGACATCGCCAAGGCCATCGCGGCCGGGGCGGACACGGTGATGCTCGGCAGCCTGCTGGCCGGTTGCGAGGAGAGCCCCGGCGAGCTGATCTTCATCAACGGCAAGCAGTTCAAGGCCTACCGCGGCATGGGGTCCCTGGGCGCCATGCGCAACCGGGAGCGCGGCCGTTCGTACTCCAAGGACCGCTACTCCCAGGCCGACGTGAGCTCGGAGGAGAAGCTGGTCCCGGAGGGCATCGAGGGCCAGGTGCCGTACCGGGGGCCTGTCGCGGCGGTCACCCATCAGCTCATCGGCGGCCTCCGCCAGGCGATGTGGTATTCGGGGTCGCGCACCATCGGGGACCTGCAGGACGGGGCACGGCTGATGCGCATCACCCCCGCGGGCCTGCGCGAGAGCCACCCGCATGACGTGATGATGACCGTCGAGGCGCCCAACTACCACACCCGCTGAACCGCGCTCTGCCACCCGCGCAGACCGCGCCCCACGACCCCGCGCAGAACCGCGCCGAAGCAGGAGGAACCGGTGGCTCAGGTCGAGATCGGCCGTGGCAAGTCGGGGCGGCGCGCCTACCGCCTGGAGGAGATCGGCATTGTGCCGTCCCGGCGCACCCGCGACCCCGAGGAGGTGTCCATCGCCTGGCAGATCGACGCCTACCGGTTCGAGCTGCCGCTCGTCGTGAGCCCGATGGACAGCGTGGTCTCGCCGGCCACCGCGATCGCGGTCGGGCGCCTCGGCGGCCTCGGCGTGCTCGACCTCGAGGGCCTGTGGACGCGGTACGAGGACCCGGAGCCGCTCCTCGCCGAGTTGGCCGCGGTGGACGAGGAACGGGCGACCTCACGCCTGCAGGAGATCTACGCCGAGCCGATCAAGGAGGAGCTGATCGGGCGCCGGATCCAGGAGATCCGCGACTCGGGCGTGATCACCGCGGCGGCGCTCACCCCGCAGCGCACCGCGCAGTACCACAAGGCCGTGATCGACGCCGGGGTGGACATCTTCGTCATCCGCGGCACCACGGTCTCCGCCGAGCACGTCTCCGGGCGGGCCGAGCCGCTCAACCTCAAGCAGTTCATCTACGAGCTGGACGTGCCGGTGGTGGTGGGCGGCTGCGCCACGTACACGGCGGCCCTGCACCTGATGCGCACCGGCGCGGCGGGCGTGCTCGTCGGATTCGGCGGCGGGTCGGGCCACACCACCCGTACGGTCCTGGGCGTGGCGGTCCCGATGGCGAGCGCCATCGCCGACGTGGCCGCGGCGCGGCGCGACTACCTCGACGAGTCGGGCGGCCGCTACGTCCACGTCATCGCGGACGGCGGCATGACCCGCAGCGGCGACATCGCGAAGGCGATCGCCTGCGGTTCCGACGCGGTGATGGTCGGCTCCCCGCTGGCCCGCGCGTCCGAGGCACCGGGCCGCGGCTACCACTGGGGCAGCGAGGCGCACCACCACGAGCTGCCGCGCGGCAACCGGGTGGAGGTCGGCACGATCGGCTCCTTCGAGCAGATCCTCAACGGGCCGTCCAGCGTCCCCGACGGCACGATGAACCTGATGGGCGCGCTCCGCCGCACCATGGCCACCTCGGGCTACTCCGACGTCAAGGAGTTCCAGCGGGTCGAGGTCGTCGTCACGGACTGACCGCCGGCCGGGGATGTTTTCCCCCGTACGCGGGAACACGTTACGGTCAAGGGCCGGGAACGTCGTCTCTGGGGGTGGCGCATGGCCGCTGCACGGTTGGGTCCCGACGAGCGTGAGGCCACGCTGTCCCATATGGCCGATCATGAGCTCGATGTCCTGGTGGTCGGGGGTGGCATCGTGGGGGCCGGCACCGCGCTCGACGCGGTGACCCGCGGCCTATCGGTCGGCCTGGTGGAGGCGCGCGACTTCGCCTCGGGCACGTCCAGCCGGTCCAGCAAGCTCATCCATGGCGGCCTCCGCTACCTCGAGCAGCGCGACTTCGACCTGGTCCGGGAGGCGCTCGGGGAGCGCGCGCTGCTGCTGCAGCGCATCGCGCCGCACCTGGTACGGCCGGTCCCGTTCCTGTACCCGCTGACGCATCGCGCCTGGGAGCGGGGGTACGTGGGCGCGGGCATCGGCCTGTACGACATCCTCGGCTTCTCCCTCGGCAACACCCGCGGGCTGCCGCACCACCGCCACCTCACCCGCACCCGCGCGCTCCGCATCATGCCGGCGCTGAAGAAGGACTCGCTGATCGGCGCGGTGCAGTACTGGGACGCCCAGGTCGACGACGCCCGCTACGTGGTCACCGTGCTCCGCACCGCGGCGACGTACGGCGCCCACATCGCCTCCCGCGTGCAGGCCATCGGCTTCCTCCGGGAGGGCGAGCACGTGACCGGCGTCCGGGTGCGCGACCTGGAGGGCGGCACGGAGTTCGACGTCCGCGCCAAGCAGGTGGTGAACGCCACCGGAGTGTGGACGGACGACATCCAGGCCCTGGTCGGCGGGCGCGGGCAGATCCACGTACGGGCCTCCAAGGGCATCCACCTGCTGGTGCCGCGGGACCGCATCCACTCGGCGACCGGGCTGATCCTGCGCACCGAGCTCAGCGTGCTGTTCGTGATCCCGTGGGGCCGGCACTGGATCATCGGCACCACCGACTCCGACTGGGACCTCGACAAGGCGCACCCCGCGGCGAGCCGGTCCGACATCGACTACCTGCTCGAACACGTCAACAACGTGCTCAACGTGCCGCTCTCCCGGGACGACGTGGAGGGCGTGTACGCCGGGCTGCGCCCGCTGCTCTCCGGCGAGTCGGACGAGACGTCCAAGCTGTCCCGCGAGCACACCGTGGCGCACCCGGTGCCGGGGCTGGTGCTGATCGCCGGCGGCAAGTACACGACGTACCGGGTGATGGCCCGCGACGCGGTGGACGCCGTGGCGCACGGGCTGGACGCCAGCGTGCCGCCGTCCTGCACGGACGCGATCCCGCTGTCCGGGGCGGACGGGTTCCTCGCGCTGTGGAACGCGCGCAGGCGGCTGGCCGCGCAGTCCGGCCTGCACCGCGCCCGGGTCGAGCACCTGCTGCAGCGGTACGGCTCGATGGTGGAGGACATCTTCGCGCTGATCGAGTCGGACCCGTCCCTGGGCAAGCCGCTGACCGGCGCGGACGACTACCTGCGCGCGGAGGTGGTGTACGCGGCCTCGCACGAGGGGGCGCGGCACCTGGACGACGTGCTGTCCCGGCGCACGCACGCCTCGATCGAGACCTGGGACCGCGGGCTCGCCGCCGCGGACGAGACGGCGCGGCTGATGGCCGGGCCGCTGGGCTGGGGCGAGGATCAGATCGAGCGCGAGGTCACGTACTACGCCAAGCGCATCGAGGCGGAGCGGGCCGCCCAGGAGCTGGACAGCGACCAGGAGGCGGACGCGGTGCAGCACGGCGCCTCGGAGATCGTCCCCACCGAACGGGTGAGCGGCGTCGGCTGAGCGCGGAGCGTGATCGCCCCGCCGGTCCCGCACCTGATCAGCGAGGGGTGGGGGACGGTCCCCGGACGGTTGATCACCGGCTGTTACCGTTGGTAGCGAAGTGGGGCCGTACGGTCTAAGGTGCTGCGGCATGGCAACCGAGACGGCCCCATCCGGTGTGCGCGACCGGCCCATCCCCGTCGCGCTCGCCGAGCGATTGACCAGCCCGGTGGCCGGCGGCGGCCAGACGGTCACCACCACCGCCCCCTTCACCGGCGAACCCCTCGCCGAACTGCCGCTCTCCACCGCCGCCGACGTCGCGACGGCCTTCGAACGGGCCCGCGCCGCGCAGGCCGACTGGGCGCGCAGGTCCGCCCGCGAGCGCGCCGCGCCGTTCCTCCGGATGCACGACCTCGTGCTGGCCAACACCGCCGACGTGCTCGACATCCTGCAGTGGGAGACCGGCAAGGCGCGCCGGCACGCCTTCGAAGAGGTCTACGACATCGCCGCGGGCACCCTGCACACGGCCCGTACGGCGCCCAAGCTGCTCAAGCGGTCCCGCCGGGCGGGCGCCATCCCGATGCTCACCAGGACCTACGTACGGCATCAGCCCAAGGGCGTGGTCGCCGTCATCACCCCGTGGAACTATCCCCTCGCGCTGCCGGTGAGCGACATCGTCCCGGCGCTGATCGCGGGGAACGCGGTGGTCTCCAAGCCGGACACGCAGACCGCGCTGTCCACCCTGTGGGCGCGGGACCTCGCCGTGCGGGCGGGGCTGCCGGGCGAGCTCTGGCAGGTCGTGCTCGGCGATCCCGAGGAGGTCGGGCCCGCGCTGGTGGAGAACGCCGACTACGTCGCGTTCACCGGCTCCAGCCGGGCCGGCGCGCAGATCGCCCAGCAGGCCGCGGCCCGGCTCGTCGGCTGCTCGCTGGAGCTGGGCGGCAAGAACCCGATGATCGTACGGGCCGACGCCGACGTCGAGAGGACCGGCGAGGGCGCCGTACGGGCCTGCTTCACCAACGCCGGCCAGCTCTGCATCTCGATGGAGCGCCTGTACGTGCACAACGACGTGTACGACACGTTCGTCCCGCACTTCGTGGAGCGGGTGCGCGCGATGCGGCTGTCCACCACGCTGGACTTCGAGGCCGACATGGGCTCGCTCACCTTCCCGCGCCAGCTGGAGACCGTGACCCGGCACGTGCAGGAGGCGGTGGAGGCGGGCGCGACCGTGCTCACCGGCGGGAGGCCCCGCCCGGACCTGGGCCCGCTCTTCTATGAGCCCACCGTCCTCACCGACGTCACCCGGGACATGCGGGTGTGCACCGACGAGACCTTCGGCCCCGTCGTGTCGATCTATCGGTACTACGACGACGACGAGGCGGTCCGCGCCGCGAACGACACCCGCTACGGGCTGAACGCCAGCGTGTGGACCAAGGACGTGCGGGAGGGCCGCCGCCTCGCGGAGCGGATCCAGGCCGGCACGGTCAACGTGAACGAGGGGTACGGCGCGGCGTACGCCTCGTACGCGGCGCCGATGGGCGGCTTCAAGGGCTCCGGCCTGGGCCGCAGGCACGGCAGTGAGGGCGTCCTGCGCTACACGGAGCCGCAGACCGTGGCCAGCCAGCACCTCATGGGGCTCGGCGGGCCGCCCGGGATGAGCTTCGCGACCTTCGCCCGGGTGATGACGCTCACCCAGGGCCTGATGAAGAGGCTGAGGCTGAAGTGACACATACCCCTGGGACCCCGGCCACCGACTACGACGTGGTCGTGGTCGGGTCCGGCTTCGGCGGCAGCGTGACCGCCCTGCGGCTGCGCGAGAAGGGCTACCGGGTCGCGGTCTTCGAGGCCGGCCGCCGGTTCACGCCGACGGACTTCCCGAAGACGAGCTGGCGGATGCGCCGCTTCCTGTGGGCGCCGCCGCTCGGCTGCACCGGGCTGCAGCGCGTGGACCTGCTCAACGACGTGATGGTGATGTCCGGCGCGGGCGTCGGCGGCGGCTCGCTGGTGTACGCCAACACGCTCTACCGTCCGCTCGCGCCGTTCTACAAGGACCCTCAGTGGGGCCACATCACCGACTGGGCGGAGGAGCTCGCGCCGTTCTACGACCAGGCCGAGCGGATGCTCGGGGTCACCCAGTACGGCGAGCAGACGCCGAGCGACGAGGTGGTGGAGCACGTCGCCAAGGAGATGGGCGCCGGCGACACGTTCCACTACGCGCGCCTGGGCGTCTACCTCGGCGAGCCCGGGGTGGAGACCGAGGACCCGTTCTTCGGCGGCGCGGGCCCACGGCGGACCGGCTGCCTGCGCTGCGGCGAGTGCATGACCGGCTGCCGGCACGGGGCGAAGAACACCCTGGAGACCAACTACCTGTACCTCGCGGAGCGGATGGGCGCCGAGGTCCACCCGCTGACCACGGTCAAGCGGGTCCGCCCGATGCCGGGTGGCGCCTACCAGGTCACCCTGGAGCCCACCCCGACCGGCCCGATCTCGGCGCTACGGAACCGGCTCTTCCGGGACGACATCCAGCGGACCATCACCACCGGGCAGGTCGTGTTCGCCGCCGGCACGCTGGGCACCCAGCGGCTGCTGCACGCCATGCGCGACGAGGGGGAGCTGCCGGGCATCTCGCCGCGGCTCGGCGAGCTGACCCGTACGAACTGTGAGGCCCTGCTCGGCGCGGTGGCGGACAACGTCAAGGTCGACTACTCCCGCGGCCCGGCCATCACCTCCTCGTTCCACCCGGACGAGAGCACGCACATCGAGGTGGTCCGGTACGGCAAGGGCAGCAACAGCATGAGCCTGCTGGCCACGCTGCTGGTGGACGGCGGCGGCAAGGTCCCGCGCTGGGTGCGCTACCTCGGGACGATCGCGCGCCACCCGGTCCGGTTCCTGCGCTCCTTCTCGGCCCGCCGCTGGTCGGAGCGGACGGTGATCCTGCTGGTCATGCAGTCCCTGAACACGTCGCTGACGGTTTTCCGGAAGAAGGGCTGGTTCGGCCACAAGCTGAGCTCGCGCAAGGCCGGCGGCGAGCCGACGTGGATCCCTGCCGGGCACGACGCCGCGCGGCTGACCGCCGAGCGGATCGACGGCACGGCGGGCGGCACGCTCGGGGACGTGTTCAACATCCCGATGACCGCGCACATCCTCGGCGGCGCGCCGATCGGCGACTCGCCGGAGACCGGCGTGGTCGACGCCTTTCAGCGGGTGTACGGGCACCCGGGGCTGCACGTCGCGGACGGGGCCGCGGTCTGCGCCAACCTCGGCGTGAACCCGTCCCTGACGATCACCGCGCAGGCCGAGCGGGCCATGGCGTACTGGCCGAACCTCGGCGAGCCCGACCCGCGGCCGCCGCTCGGCGCGCCGTACCGGCGGATCGACTACGTGCCGCCGCGCGCCCCGGCCGTGCCCGCGCGGGCACCGGGCGCGCTGCGGCTGACCGTCCTGCCGGGGCCGGAGCGGGCCTTGTAGACGGCGAGCAGCCGGTCCCGGTCGGCCGGGTCGAGGTACCGTCGTCCTTGAGCCCCGGGAGCAGCGCGAGCATCGCCGCGCGGCGTACCCAGAAGTCGGGGTCGCGAGCCCAGTGGTCGAGCTCGGCGAGCCCCTCCGGCTGCGCGCGGACGATGCCGGCCGCGACCTTCTCCGCGAGGCCGTCCACGTACGCCCAGGTGCCCGAGGTCCGGATCAGCCCCTCCACCAGGGGCAGGTCGGCCACGGTGAGCAGCCCGCGGTAGCCGGTGAGCAGCTCCACCGTCGCCATCCGCAGCTCGTGTACGGGCCGCGACCACAGCTCGGTGACCACGGCGACCAGCCCCGCGTGCGTCAGCCCCGGATGCTCGCGGTGCAGCGCGCCCACGGTGCGCCGGATCCCCGGCACCGGCACCCCGAGGAACTCCAGGTCGCTCTTCAGGTACCGCTTCTCGTTGACCGCACGGGCGGCGTCCCCGAGCGGCCGCAGCCGGGTCAGCAGGTCGTCCGCGAGGAGGCTCGTCGTGCGCGTCATGCCCTAGATGTTCCCCGATGGAGAGCACCCGCCCGCCGCCGCCGTGGCCGCACGCGGCAATGCTGCCGGAAATGGGCAAACGCGGGACGTGATCACGCTTTGCGGCGTACGGTTACAACCTTGAGATCTCACGGGCTGAGAAAGCCGTGGACCTCGGCTCAACCACCGCGGGAGGGGAAATGCGGCTGGCAGAGCTCGATATCGGGCTGGAGCGTGATGTCTTTCTCGGGGCCCTGATCAGGGAGCTGGCCGAGAGCCTTGAAGAGATCGTCGGTATGGAGGAGGCCTCGAGCTACATCAGCCTGGTGGGTCAGCGCCTGGGCGAGCGCATCGACGGCCTGTACGCGAAGGCCCTCGAGCTCGACGGCAGGCTCGACCGGCACCAGATCGCCGCGGTGCTGATCGACCTCAAGCGGCGGATCCAGGGCGACTTCTTCATCATCGAGGAGTCCGAGGACCGCATCGTGCTCGGCAACCGCGCCTGCCCGTTCGGGGACAAGGTGCTCGGCCGCGAGTCCATGTGCATGCTCACGTCCAACCTCTTCGGCCAGATCACCGCCCAGCATCTCGGCTACGCCAAGGTCGAGCTGCGGGAGACGATCGCCCGCGGCGCGCCGGGTTGCCGGGTGGTGATACACCTCCGCGGCACCCCCGAGGCCGTGGCCGCCGACGGCCGGGACTACTTCGGGGAGGCGGTCGCCCCCGGGCCCGCCGAGCCGGGGGACGGGAGCGCCTCCCCGTGACGGGCGACCTCTTCGCCGCCGTCACCCGGGTCATCAGTGAGCCGATGCTGCTCATCGACCTGTCCGGGGAGGTCGTCGCCTTCAACGCGGTCGCGCGCCGCACGTTCACCGGAGTCGTCCCCGAGGCCAGCGTCTACGACCTCGTCACCAACCCCAAGCAGGACGTGCACGACCAGCTGCACCGGTGGCGGCGCACCTTCGATCCGTCGGTGGGCACGCTCACCTTCACCGGGCCGGACGGCGTACGGGTCCGCTGCCGCTGTTACGGCGGCCGCGCCGACTGGATGGCCGCGGGCCGCCCGGCCGTCCAGGTGCGGGCCATCCCGGTGGACGGCCGGGATAGGTTCGTCCAGCTGAACGACAGGTTCACCCGCGAGTCCCGGCTGCGCCGCCGCGCCGAGGGCGAGCGGGACCTGTCGCTGCTGCAGGAGCAGCGCACCCGCGAGCGGCTGGTCCGGCTGCACACGCTCGGCTCGGCGCTGGCCCTGGCGAGCAGCCTGCGCGAGGTCGCCGAGGTGGTGATGGGGACCGTACCGGTGGCCACCGAGGCGATGGGCGCCGTGCTGGGCCTGCGCCCGGAGCCGATCCTGCCCGAGGCGGCCTGGCCTGGGCCGGCGGGAACGTGGGACCTGGAGCCCTGGATCGACCTGGACCGTCCGGAGGCGCGGGCGCTGGCCGAGGTGACCCGGCCGACGACCATCGGCATACCGGAGCGGCCGCTCGGCCGGTTCGCGCCCGCGCTCGCCGACATCGACCACGTCGCGCTCTGCCGGCCGGTGTGGAGCGGCGGCGAGCCGATCGGCGTGCTGGCGCTCGCCGTGCCGCCGGGCTCCTCGCTGTCGCCGCACGACGAGCACCTCGCCTCGGTCGCGCTGCAGGTCGGGCAGGCGCTGGCCCGGGCCGGCATGTTCGAGCGGGAGCACCGGCTGGCGCTGCGGCTGCAGCGCAGCCTGCTGCCGGACGACCCCGGCGCCGACGGCCTGGACGCCGCCGCGCGGTACGCGCCGGGCTCGGCGCTCACCGAGGTCGGCGGCGACTTCTATGACCTCTTCGAGCTGCCCGGCGGGCCGGTGGCGCTGGTCATCGGGGACGTGGCCGGGCACGGCCTGCCCGAGGCCTCGGTGATGTCGGAGCTGCGCAGCGCGCTGCGGGCGATCGCCATCGGGCTCGGCGAGCAGCCGCCCGAGGTGCTGTCCGAGCTGGCTCGCTATGTCGACAGGTATCTTCCCGCCGCGCTGGCCACGGTCTGCTATCTGGTCTATGACCGGGAGACCCGCCGGCTGCTGTACACCAACGCCGGCCACGTGCCGCCGCTGATCGTCCGGGCCGGCGGCGGCACCGAGCTGCTGCGCGGCGCGCTGGAGCCACCGCTCGGCGCGCCCTGGGACCAGGGTTACGCCTCCGCCGAGGCGGTCGTGGAGCCGGGCGACACGCTGCTGCTCTACACCGACGGCGTGGTGGAGCGGCGGGACGAGGCGCTCGACGCCGGCATCGAGCGGCTGCGCCGGGACGCGGCGGTGGCGCCCGGGCTGACCGTGGAGGAGCTGTGCGACGTGCTGGTCACCGACAAGCTCAGCACCGCGTACCCGGACGACCGCGCCATCCTCACCCTCCGCTTCCCCTGACCGGCGTGACCGGCCCTTCCGGTGCGTACGGCCCAACCGTCGCATCCGGGCCCACGGGGCGAGCTGGTCGCCAATAGACTGGGTGGCACCGACTTCTACCTGGGGGGAAGGGCGTCTCGTGTCCGCCGCCGGCCTGCCGCATGACCCGACCGCCGCCGACGGCGGCTTCGACACCGTACTCGTCGTCGACTTCGGCGCGCAGTACGCGCAACTGATCGCCCGCCGCGTGCGGGAGTGCCACGTCTACAGCGAGATCGTGCCCTCGGCGATGCCGGTCGCGGAGATGCTGGCCAGGCGCCCGAAGGCGATCATCCTCTCGGGCGGCCCCGCGTCCGTCTACGCCGAGGGCGCGCCGCAGCCGCCGGAGGGGCTGTTCTACTCCGGCGTGCCCACGCTCGGCATCTGCTACGGCCACCAGGTGATGGCCCGCGGGCTGGGCGGCAACGTGCGGCGCACCGGCCTCGCCGAGTTCGGCCGCACGCCGCTGCAGGTGCAGGGCGAGGGCGGGCTGCTCGACGGCCTGCCCGCGGAGTTCTCGGTGTGGATGTCGCACAGCGACGCGGTGGACGCCGCGCCACCCGGGTTCACCGTGCTCGCGCGGACCGACGGCTCCCAGGTCGCCGCCATGGAGGACCCGTCGCGCGGCTTCTACGGGGTGCAGTTCCACCCCGAGGTGCTGCACGGCGAGCACGGTCCGGAGGTGCTCCGCCGCTTCCTGTACGAGGGGGCCGGCTGCCGGCCCAACTGGACGATGGTCAACATCGTCGACGAGCAGGTGGAGCGGATCCGCTCCCAGGTCGGCGACAAGCAGGCCATCTGCGCGCTGTCCGGCGGGGTGGACTCCGCGGTGGCCGCCGCGCTCGTGCAGCGCGCCATCGGCGACCGGCTGACCTGTGTCTTCGTCGACCACGGGCTGCTCCGCAAGGGCGAGGCCGGGCAGGTGGAGAAGGACTTCGTGGCCGCCACCGGGGTGGACCTCAAGGTCGTCGACGCCTCCGGCCGGTTCCTCGACGCGCTGGCCGGGGTCGCCGACCCGGAGCAGAAGCGCAAGATCATCGGCCGCGAGTTCATCCGGGTCTTCGAGCAGGCCGCCCGCGAGGTCGTGGCCGACGCCGGCGGTGAGGTGGAGTTCCTCGTCCAGGGCACGCTCTACCCCGACGTGGTGGAGTCCGGCGGCGGCACCGGCACCGCCAACATCAAGTCGCACCACAACGTGGGCGGGCTCCCCGATGACTTGAGGTTCCAGCTGGTCGAGCCGCTGCGGGCGCTGTTCAAGGACGAGGTCCGCCGGGTCGGTGAGGAGCTGGGCCTGCCGCCCGCGATGGTGTGGCGGCAGCCGTTCCCCGGCCCCGGCCTGGGCATCCGGATCATCGGCGCGGTCACCCGCGAGCGGCTGGACATCCTGCGCGAGGCCGACGCCATCGCCCGCGCCGAGCTCACCCGGGCCGGCCTCGACTCCGACATCTGGCAGTGCCCGGTGGTGCTGCTCGCCGACGTCCGCTCCGTGGGCGTGCAGGGCGACGAGCGCACGTACGGGCATCCCGTGGTGCTCCGCCCGGTGAGCAGCGAGGACGCCATGACAGCCGACTGGTCGCGGCTGCCGTACGACGTCCTCGCGCGCATCTCCACCCGGATCACCAACGAGGTCCGCGAGGTCAACCGTGTCACGCTCGACGTGACCAGCAAGCCCCCGGGCACCATCGAGTGGGAGTGACCCGCGGGCGGCCGTCAGGCGGCCGCCCGCGCGTAGCCGCGGAGGTGGTCGGCGGTCCGTGACCCGGCGGCGCGTAGCAGGTCGTACGGCGTGCCGGTGAACACCACGCGCCCGCCGTGCCGCCTCCCGGGTGCGCGCCTTCAGCGTCGCGGGGTCCTTGGGCAGCCAGATGCGCTCCAGGCGGCGCACCACGCCCTCGAAGCTCAGCGGCACCGGCACGCCGTCCACCTCGGCGGTCGTCTCCGCGCCGTACAGCAGCGTCTCCCACTCCCGCTCGGTGAACGCGCCCACCGGCTTGTCCAGGTCGAGCAGGCCGGTCTCGGCGTACCGGCGCCACATCCAGCCGCCCACCCCGAAGGTGGGGAACCTGATCGCGCCGTCGTTCAGCGACCGCGCCCGGTCGAACAGCTCGGTGGTGTCGACGGCCCGTACGGTGCCCAGGCCGCGGACGCTCCGCCGCGACCTCGACCGGCTCCGCGACCTCGGCTATCCGGTGGAGTCCGTGCGCGGGCCGGGCGGGGGATACCGGCTGGTCGCCGGGGGAGGCTGCCGCCGCTGCTGCTCACCGACGAGGAGGCCGTCGCCGCCGTGCTGGGCCTGCGGCTGGCCGCCGCGACGCCGCCGGCGGAGGCCGCCGAGACGGCCGAGGGGGCGCTGGGCAAGCTCGAGCAGGTCCTGCCGGTCCGGCTGCGCGCGCGGGTGGCGGCGCTGTCCGCCGCCACCGAGGCCGCGCCGCACCGCTCGCCGCCCGTCGGCCTCGGCGTGCTGCGGGAGCTGGGCATGGCCGCGTACGGGCGGCTGCACGTGCGGTTCGCGTACACGGCGCGGGACGGGCGCGAGAGTGAGCGGCGGGTGGAGCCGTACCGGCTGGTACTGCTCGCCGGCCGGTGGTATCTGCTGGGCTGGGACCGGGACCGGCGGGACTGGCGGACCTTTCGTGCGGACCGGATCGCCGGCCTCGCGGTGCCGGGCAGCACGTTCGCCCCGCGCGAGCCGCCCGCCGCGTACGCGGTGAGCTTCGTCCAGGACCCGGCGCGGTTCCCGGTCACCGAGCGCACCGGAGTGATCAGGTCCATCGTGACCTCGTTGCCCCAGCGCCCGCCGTTCGACGGCCTGGTCCCCTTGAGCTGGAGGGTCTCCAGGCCGAGGTCCTGGAACGTCCGATTGAGCGGGTCCACGGCGTTGTGGTCGTGCAATAGCTTGATCAGCGCGCAGGACGCGGCGTTGGACGACCAGGTGAGAGAGTCGTCGAGGTACCGGCGGACGGTGTTCTTGGTGGCCTCACCGCACAGCGGGCTCATCAGCACGGTTCCGGACGAGACCGGCCTTCCGTCGCGGTCCAGCTCGATGATGGTCGCGTCCATCTGTGGCTGTTGCTGGATCGGCTGAGGATCCGCGGCCGAGGCGAGCAGGCTCCGCTGCAGCCTCGGAGCGTACGCCTCCTTGTCGACCTTCACCGACGCCAGCTTCTCGGCGCCTGCGGATCCCGGCGGAGCGGTATCGAGTACCTCCTGGAACCTTGAGCCTGTCGATCGTGGCCTTCAGCCGCAGGCCTACGGCGCTCCGCTCGGCGTTGACGCCGTCGGCCGGACCCCCTCGGCGGCGGCTGGAGGATTGGTGGCGACGGCCGTCCCTGCGGATCCCACGACTATCGCAGTGACCAGGCCGATCCGAGTACGACGCATGAACTTCCCCTTGTGTAGCCCCCGTATGGGCGGGCCAGATCATAGGGCCGGCCGTCACCGGTCACGGCCGAAATCGGGAAAGTCCCTACTTGCCTGCGGATGCCGGACCGGGTGGGGGTCATCAGGTGACGCGGGTGGGGGTGGCGGGGAAGTCCTCGTAGGCGCGGGTGCGGAGGATGCCGCGGAGGCGGTCCATGGCGTCCCAGACGTCCACGAAGCTCGTGCAGATCGGGGCGGGGCCGAGGCGCAGCCGGTCCGGCGTGCGGTAGTCGGGGATGACGTTCGCGCGCTCGATCAGCGCCTGGGTGATCCGCCACGCGTCCGGGTGCGCGAGCGTGACGTGCGAGCCGCGGCGGGCCGGCTCGCGCGGCGTGGCCAGCCGGAGCTCCGGCAGCCAGGCGTCGGCTAGCACGATCAGGTATGAGGTGAGCAGCGCGCCCTTGGCCCGCAGCCGGTCGATCCCCGCCTCGGCGAGCACCCGTACGCCCTCCTCCGTCGCGGCGATCGGCAGGATCGGCGGGGTGCCACTGAGGAACGAGCCCAGCCCGGGCGCGGGATCGTACCCCTGCCCCATGGCGAACTGGTCGCGCCGGCCGAACCAGCCCCAGATCGGCTGCCGCAGCGACTCCTGCAGGTCGTGCCGGACGTACAGGAACGCGGGCGCGCCGGGACCGCCGTTGAGGTACTTGTACGAGCAGCCCACCGCCAGGTCGGCGGCGGTCGCGTCGAGCTCGACGGGCACGGCCCCGGCCGCGTGACACAGGTCCCACAGCACCAGCGCGCCCGCGTCGTGCACGATCCGGTTCACCGCGCCCATATCCAGCAGCGCGCCCGAGCGGTACGCCACGTGCGACAGGCAGACGAGCGCGGTGTCGGGGCCCACCGCCGCCCGCAGCGCGTCGAGGCCGAGGCCCGCGTCGATGTCCGTGGGCAGCAGCCGCAGCTCCAGGTCGTGCCGGGCGGCCAGGCCTTCGAGCACGTACCGGTCGGTGGGGAAGTTGTCGTCGTCGGTGACGATGACGCGCCGGCCGGGGCGCGCGTCGATCGCGGCGGCGGCGAGCTTGTACAGGTTGACCGTGGTGGAGTCGGAGATCACCACCTGGCCCGCGGCGGCGCCCAGCAGGTGCTCGCCGATCAGGTCGCCGACCCGGGCGCCGAGGTCGATCCAGTGCGACCAGGAGCGCACCAGGCCCTGGCCCCACTCCTGCTCGGCCACGTGCGCGAGCCGGGAGACCGTGCCGGCGGTGGGGCGGCCGAGGGAGTTGCCGTCCAGGTAGATGGGGCGGGGCCGGTCGTCCTCGGCCCGGTGGGTGAGGAAGCGCGCCCGCAGCGGCGCGAGCGGGTCGGTGGAGTCGAGCGTGACCGCATGCTCGCGGTCAAGCGGAAAATCACCGGTCGAACGAGACTCAGCAGCGGCCGTCACGCTCCCAACATAAGCACCCCGCCACCCCGGACAAAGCAGCGCCCGGGGGGTGGGGGAACTGGTGGCGGGCGGCTCGGGGGCGGCTCCTCGATGGGGGCACCGCTCCCGACCGCCCGCACGTTCAGCCCTGCTCGGGACGGCAGGGGACGGCGGCCGTGGCCCGAGCGACGGTGCTCGGGCGGCCGCTGCGTACGCCGGATCGGGTCAGGCGGCGCGCTTCTTGCGCTTGCGGGCGCGGCGGCGGAAGAACAGGACCACCGCGAAGGCGACGCCGAGGACCGGGGCGAACCGCTTCAGCATCGGCATCCCCGCGACGTCGAGCAGGTCGAGCGCCTCATCGTCGCGGGACGCCGGAGCCGGCTTGGACACGGCGGCGCCGGTCGTACCCGTACCCGTCGTCCCGCCGGTCGCCGCGCCGGTGGACGTGGCGGCGGCACCGCCGGACGCGGGAGCGGAACCCGTGGCGGCCGAACCACCCGCGGTCCCTTCGGCCGCGGCGGAACCGCCCGCGGCCTCCGGCCCGCCGCCCTGGTCCTCGGAGAGCAGGTCGGCGAGGTTCGCGGCGAACCTGTCGATCAGCTTGGCGCTGACGTCCGCCATGACGCCGCGGCCGAACTGCGCGACCCGGCCGGTGACGTTCAGCGTGGTGTCCACCCGTACGCGGGTGGAGTCGCCCTCGCCGACGAGCACGGCCTTGACGGTGGCGGACGCCGTACCCGCGCCCCGGGCCTCCTTGCCGGACGCGTCGATCACGACGACGCGCTTGTCCTCGTCCTTCTCCGTGAAGCGCGCCTCACCCTTGTAGGTGACGGTGATCGGACCCACCTTCACCTTGATCCGGCCGGTGAACTCGTCGCCGTCCACCGAGTCGAGCGCGGCGCCCGGCATACAGGGGGCGATGCGCTCAACGTCCAGAAGCACGGGCCAGGCCCGCTCCACCGGTACGGGCACGGTGAACTCGTTCTCGAGTTGGGTGCTCATCATTCCTCCGTGACGTGCGGGCGGCCCGGCCGCGGTCACGCCGCGCCGGGACCGCGCCCGAGGGCCGTCGGTGGCCGCACGCCCTCAAGTTTGATCTCGGTGTGGTGGTGCGGTCCAGGTAGTGACCGGAACATCACATCCCGGTGGGAACGCGTCTCCGGAACACCTCCTCGTAGCCGAGACCGTACAGTCGTCCGGTTTGGGGGTAAAGGGCGCGCCCCCGCCCCGGACCTTCTCCATCGCGGTTCACCTACAGCCGGGAGGCGGTGATCAGCGCCCGCGCGGTGAGCACGCGGACGAGATGCCGCCGGTAGTCCGCCTGGCCGTGCAGGTCGCTCGGCGGGCTGGTGCCGTCGTCCGCGGAGGCCGCGGCGGCGCGCAGCGCGTCGTGGCTCCCCGGCGCGGAGGACTGGACCGCCGCCTCCACGGCCTGGGCACGCAGCGGGGTGGAGCCCATGTTGGTGAGGCCCAGCCGCGCCTCGGCCACAGCGCCGTCGGAGCGCCGTACGGCCGCCGCCACCCCGACGATCGCCCAGGACTGGGCGGTCCGGCAGAACTTCTCGTAGTGGAAGTTCCACCCGCCCCAGGTCTTGGGGATACGGATCCCCGTGAGGATCTCGGCGGGCCGGAGCACGCTCGTCAGGTAGTCGACGAAGAACGACGACGCCGGGATCGTCCGCTCCCCGCCCGGGCCCCGTACGACGAGCTCGCCGTCCAGCGTGAGCACGGTGGCGGGCAGGTCGGCAGCGGGATCGGCGTGCGCGAGCGAGCCGCCGAGCGTGCCGCGGTGCCGTACGGCCGGGTCGGCCACGGTCGCCGCGGTCTGCGCGAGCAGCCCCGCGTGTTGCCGGACCAGCGGGTCACGGATCAGCTCGTGGTGCGTGGTGCCTGAGCCGATCCACAGGTGGCCGCCCTCGTCCCGGACGCCGCGCAGCTCTCCCAGGCGGGTCAGGTCGACGATGGCCTCGGGGTAGGCCAGCCGCAGCCGCAGCAGCGGCAGCAGGCTCTGCCCGCCGGCCAGCACCTTGGTGTCCTCACCCGCGCCGTCCAAGGCCTGAACGGCCTCGTCCAGGCTCTCCGGGCGGACGTAGGAGAACTTCGCCGGAATCATCGGCCAGGCCCCCTTCCCAGGGTGGTGGCCGGTTCGCCGCCGGCCTCCTGGATGGCGCGCCACACGTGCTCCGGGGAGCACGGCATCGGCACGTCGTTGACGCCGAACTGGCGGATCGCGTCCACGACGGCGTTGACCACCGCCGGGGTGGAGGCGATCGTGCCGGCCTCGCCGACGCCCTTGACGCCCAGCGGGTTCGTGGTGGACGGGGTCTCCGTCCGGTCGGTGACGAACTCCGGCAGGTCCGCCGCCGACGGAATCAGATAGTCGGCGAGCGTCGAGGTGAGCAGGTTGCCCTCGGAGTCGTACACCGCCTCCTCGTACAGGGCCTGCGCGATGCCCTGGGCGAGGCCGCCGTGCACCTGGCCCTCCACGATCAGCGGGTTGATCACCACGCCGACGTCGTCCACCGCGACGTAGGAGCGCAGCTTCACCATGCCGGTCTCGGTGTCCACCTCGGCCGCACAGAGGTGGGTGCCGTGCGGGTACGAGAAGTTCTCCGGGTCGAAGGTGGCGTCGGAGTCGAGCGACGCCTCCACGCCCTCGGGCAGGTCGTGCGCGGCGAACGTGGCCAGCGCGACCTCCTGGATCGTGGTGGCGGGCTCGGGGGTGCCGCGCACCCGGAACGTGCCGCCCTCGAACTCGATGTCCTCCTCGCTGGCCTCCAGCATGTGCGCCGCGATCCTCTTGGCCTTGTCCACGACCCGGTCGCAGGCCTGCACCAGCGCGGTGCCGCCGACGGCCAGCGAGCGGGACCCGTACGTGTCCATGCCTTTGGGCGACACGCGCGTGTCACCGTGCAGCACGGTCACGTCCTCGAACGGCACGCCGAGCTGGTCGGCCGCGATCTGGCTCCACGCGGTCTCGTGGCCCTGGCCGTGCGCCGAGGACCCGGTGACCACCTCGACCTTGCCGGTGGGCAGCATCCGCACCGACGCCGACTCCCAGCCGCCCGCGCCGTACGCGAGCTGGCCCAGGATCCGGGACGGCGCGAGACCGCACATCTCGGTGAACGTGGAGATGCCGATGCCCAGCTGTACGGCGTCGCCGCGCTCCCGCCGGTCCGCCTGCTCGGCGCGGAGCTTGTCGTACCCGAAGAGCTGGAGAGCCTTCTCCGTGGCCGCCTCGTAGTTGCCGGTGTCATAGGTGAGCGTGGCGATCGTGGTGTACGGGAACTCCTCGTGCTTGATCCAGTTCCGCCGGCGCAGCTCCATCGGATCCATCCTGAGCTCCACCGCCATCTCGTCCACCAGCCGTTCGATGGCGTACGTGGCCTCCGGACGGCCCGCCCCCCGGTAGGCGTCCGTGGGCATCTTCGTGGTGAAGACACCCGTACAGGTGAAGGAGTACGCGTCGAACTTGTAGATGGCCGGGAACATGAACGCGCCGAGCAGCGGCACGCCCGGCGTGACCAGCATCAGATATGCGCCCATGTCGGCGAGCAGCTCGATCTTCAAGCCGCGGAACCGGCCGTCGCGGTCGGCGGCGAGCGCGACCTTCTGGATCTGGTCGCGGCCGTGGTGCGTGGTCTGGATGCCCTCGGTGCGGCCCTCCGTCCACTTCACGGGCTTGCGCAGCCGCTTGGCGAGCAGCAGCGTGATCACCTCTTCGGCGGTGACCTGCAGCTTGGAGCCGAAGCCGCCGCCCACGTCGGGCGCCACCACACGGAGCTGGTGCTCGGCGATGCCCGTCACCATGGCGAGCATGAGCCGCAGCACGTGCGGGATCTGGGTGGCGGACCACATCGTGTAGCCGTCGCCCTCGGGCGCGACCACCACGGAGCGGGGCTCCATCGCGGCCGGGATCAGCCGCTGCTGTACGTACCTGCGGCTGACGACGACCGCGTCGTCGCCGAACGCGGCGTCCACGTCGCCCGCGGAGAACGGCCAGGTGAAGCTGGCGTTCGTGCCCTTGTCGGAGTGCACCAGGGAGGCGCCCTCGGCGAGCGCGGCCTCCATGTCGAGCACCGGAGGCAGCGGCTCGTAGTCGATCTCGATCAGCTCGAGCATGTCCGCCGCCACGTACCGGTCGGTGGCGACCACGCAGGCCACGGCCTCGCCCACGTACCTGACCTCGTCCACCGCCATCGGCGGGTGGTCGGGGATCACGATGTCCTCGGTGACCGGCCAGGCGCAGGGCAGGCTGCCCTGCTCGGCGGCGAGGTCGGCGCCGGTGTAGGCGGCGACCACGCCGTCCTGGCCGAGGACGCCGGAGACGTCCACGTTGCGGATGCGGGCGTGCGCCATCGGGCTGCGCAGGAACGCCACGTACAGCATTCCCGGGAGCTGGATGTTGTCGGTCCAGTTCGTCCGGCCGGTGATCAGCCGGGCGTCCTCCTTGCGCCTGCGGTCCCGCCCGACCTCGGGTGCGGTCGTCATGACGGCGTCCCCCTCAGCTCGGCGGCGGCGCTCTGTACGGCCCGCACGATGTTCACGTAGCCCGTGCAGCGGCAGAGGTTGCCCTCGAGCCCCTCACGGATCTCCGTGTCGCTGGGATCCGGGTTGTCCCGGAGCAGGTCCACCGCGGCCATGATCATGCCCGGGGTGCAGTACCCGCACTGCAGCGCGTGGAACTCGCGGAACGCCTTCTGTACGGGATGGCCGGCGGCCTCGCCGTTCGCGGACGCGGCGGCCTGGCCGTCGAGCCCCTCGATCGTGGTGATCTCGCTGCCGTCCGCCTGCACCGCCAGCATCGTGCAGCTCTTCACCGACATGCCGTCGAGGAGCACGGTGCACGCGCCGCAGTTGGAGGTATCGCAGCCGATCGGGGTACCGACCTTGCCCAGCCGGTCTCGCAGATAGTGGGTGAGTAGGAGTCGGGCCTCGACTTCGCCTTCATAGGTGACGCCGTCGACGGTGGTCCGAACACGTGGCACGGTCTCCACCTCCAGAGGAGAGGAGTCAGGGGCGACCCTGTCAACGTAAGCCCGGCCTACAGCCCCCGACTAGAGTCGTTTTTCCCGCAAACCACCATGATCTGGGCGATGGGCGGGAAAACGGCGGTCAACCTCTGCCTGTGCCGCCGCGTCGGGTGAGGAGCCACCCGAGGCCCGCGATTCCGAGCCCGATCAGCAGGACCGGCAGAACCCACCCGGGCGTGAACGCGATGCCGATCCTGTCCCGCAGGATGAACAGCACGCCGAGCCCGACGAACAGCATGCCGGCCAGCAGCGAGCCGAGGTCGAACCGGCTACGCCGGGACACGGCGCACCTCCAGGTCGCCCAGCGTGGTCTGCACGTCGAGCTCGATCCGCGGAGCCTTCCGCGGCAGAGCGCGGTCCGGCTCCAGCACCCTGTCGATCCGTACCCGTACGCCGCCCTGCACGTGGTCGCCGACCTGGACGTCGCCGACCCCCGCGCTGCCGTGCACGGTCACCTCACTCCCCTGTGGTACCCGTACCTCGAGCCGGCCGAACCGGACCGTGGCCCGGACCTGGACCGACTGCCCGCTGTCCAGGCGGAGGCCGGTGAGGTCGAGGGTGGCCGTCCCGGCGGTCAGCCGGTACGGCCCGTCGATCTCCGCCGCGGCCGCCGGCCGCCAGACCACGGCACCGAACCGGTTCGGCGTCAGCTCCTGCGTTGTGGTGCCGGTGAGGGCCACCGATGCGATCGTTCCGAGAACCACGAGTCCACGCCCCCGTCCGAGGAAGGCGGCCAGCACAAGGCCCAGGCCGATCGTGATGAGGGCGGAGGCGAGCAGCCGCTGCTCCAGCCCGGGTACGTATCCGTTGTCGTAGACCAGCCAGAACGCGCCGGCCTCGACGGCGATCAGGAAGATCACCAGCAGCGTGATGGTGGAACGCGGGCGATCCCGGCGTCGGAGGTGCCACTCCACCACCGGTGCCCAGGGCGGCGCCGCGGGTGCCCCCGAGGCCCCCGCGGGCCCGGCCGGGTCAGAGCCGGGCACGAAGGGCCCACGCCCGGCGGGGTCAGGGCCGGGCGGCGCCGGCCGGGGCGGGCCCAGCAGCGCGAGGTCGACGGGCCCGTCCCCGTACGCGGGCGGTGGCCCGGCCTTCGGGGGCGGTGGCGGGGGCGGCGGAGGCGGCTCCCGGCGGCGCAGCCGCTGCGGCAGACGGCGGATCGCCTGGGGCACGTCCGCGCCCCGGCCGTGCGCGATCAGCAGGCTCAGCGTGAGCACCGTGACGATCACCAGCGTGCCCTGGCCGAACCCGCCGAAGGCGAGGCTGAGCAGGGCGGCGAGCCCGAGGCCCAGGCCGAGCAGGGTGATCACCACGTCGTCGTCGAGCCGGCGGTGGAGGGCCTGCTCGGCGGCGGACGGGCCGCCCGCCTCGTCCGGGATCATCAGCCACGCGGCCAGGTAGAGCAGGGCGCCGGAGCCGCCGGTGATCAGCAGTATCACGAAGACGAGCCGGAACACGACGGGGTCGATGCCGGTGTAGCGGCCCAGCCCCGCGCACACGCCGAGCAGCATCTTGCGTTCCCGGTCGCGGCGCAGCCGGTGCTGCCCGTCCGCGTCCGGTGGCGCCGTGCCGGTCGTCTCCGGCGTGCCTTCGGTCATGGCTCCATCCTGGCGGTCCTGGACGGTTCGGCCCATCGGGGACACCCCCGACCCATCCCTGACTTCCCGAGGCGGTCCGGTCTCGGGGGCGATCCCTGAGCGGGCCCAGGGGAGTCCCTGATGCCATCGGGCCCATCCACGTGTGACGATTTGTCCGTACGGGGGGATCGAGCGGAGAGGAGCGCGGTGGTCCAGGGCACGGGCATGGCGGAGGCGGGCACGTCCCGGCCTCCGCTGCGGCGGCGTACCCAGGGCCGGGTCGCGTTCGGCGTCTGCGCGGGGCTCGCCGCGCACCTCGGGCTGCATCCCGGGGTCGTACGGCTGGCGTTCGTGGCGCTGTCCATGAGCGGCATCGGCTTCGCCGCGTACATCGTGCTGATCTTCCTGCTGCCCCGCGCGGAGGAGGAGCCGAGCCGGCCGGACATCGTGCAGCTCGTCGCGTACGGGGCCCTCGGCGCGGCGCTCGGGCTCGTCTACATGCTGTCCGGCACGGACCCCGACCCGCTGCTGTGGCCGCTCATCTTCGGCGCGCTGGGCGGGGCGATCCTCTGGCAGCAGGCCGCGCCGGACCGCCGCGAGCGCTGGCTGGCCACCACCACCTTCCGGGTCCGGCAGACCTGGGTGCGCAGCATCGTCGGCGTGGTGCTGGTGCTCGTGGGGATCACCGGCTTCCTCGCCGCCCGCAACCAGCTGAGCGAGGCCCGGCAGGGGCTGGTGTCCACGCTGGCCGTGGTCATCGGCATCACGGTGATCGCCACCCCGTGGATCATCGGCCTGATGCGGGACCGCGACCGGGAGCGGCGGGAGCGGATCCGTACCCAGGAGCGGGCGGAGTTCGCCGCGCACATCCACGACTCGGTGCTGCACACGCTCACGCTGATCCAGCGCAGCTCGGACGACCCGCGCGAGGTGCAGCGGCTGGCCCGGGTGCAGGAGCGGGCGCTGCGCACCTGGCTGTATCGTCCGCAGGACGACTCCGGGGCCTCGGTGTCGGCGGCGGCCGAGCGGGTCGCCGCGGAGGTGGAGGAGCACCACGGCGTGCCGATCGACCTGGTCACGGTGGGCGACTGCGCGGTGGACGAGCGGGTGGCCGCCGCCCTGCAGGCGGCGCGGGAGGCGATGGTCAACGCCGCCAAGTACTCCGGGGCGGACACGGTCTCGGTCTACGTGGAGGCGGATCCGGAGGAGTTGACGATCTTCGTACGGGACCGTGGCCGCGGCTTCGACCGCTCCGCCGTGCCGGAGGATCGGATGGGGGTCAAGGAGTCGATCATCGGGCGGATGGAGCGCCACGGGGGCACGGCCACCGTACGCAGCGCCCCCGGCGAGGGCACCGAGGTGCAGGTGCGGATCAAGCGGGAGAAGACGGATGAGTGATTCGGTACGGGTCGTGATCGTGGACGACCACCGGCTGTTCCGCAGCGGCGTACGGGCCGAGCTGGGCGAGTCCGTCGAGGTCGTGGGGGAGGCCGGGGACGTCGACGAGGCCGTCACCGTGATCACCGCCCGGCGGCCCGAGGTGGTGCTGCTCGACGTGCACCTGCCCGGGGGCGGCGGCATCGAGGTGCTGCGCCGGGTGCTGCCGCGCCAGTCGGAGGTACGGTTCCTCGCGCTGTCGGTGTCGGACGCCGCGGAGGACGTGATCGGCGTGGTCCGCGGCGGCGCCCGTGGGTACGTCACCAAGACCATCTCCGGCGACGAGCTGACCACGGCGATCTCCCGGGTACGGGACGGCGACGCGGTCTTCTCACCCCGGCTGGCCGGCTTCGTGCTGGACGCCTTCGCGGCCACCGACGCGCCGTCCATCGACCCCGAGCTGGACCAGCTCACCCAGCGCGAACGCGAGGTGCTGCGACTGATCGCGCGCGGCTACGCGTACAAGGAGATCGCCAAGGAGCTGTTCATCTCCGTCAAGACCGTGGAGACCCACGTCAGCAGCGTGCTCCGCAAACTCCAACTCTCCAACCGCCACGAGCTCTCCCGCTGGGCCGCCGCCCGCCGCCTCGTCTGACCTCGGCCGCGCCGCGGGTCAGCCGGCGATGGAGGTGCGGAGGCGGTCGAGGAATTCGGGTACGGCGGCTTCGAGGACGACCTTGACGGGGGGCCTGTCGTCGGGGTCGCCGGGTTTGCCGGGGCGGAGATCGGCCACGGTGGAGCCGCGGGTGTGCTCGCCGCGCAGCTCGACGCGGACCGGGGTCTCGCGGCAGGTCGCCAGGGCGGGGTCGAGCAGGACGGCCGCAGCCAGCGGGTCGTGCATGGCGCAGGCGCGGAAGCCGAGCCACGACTCGTAGTAGTCCACGTAGAACCCGAGGATGCGGGTGGTGAAGCGGGCCTGCGGGCGCTCGCTCGCCGCCACCGCGTCGAGCCAGTCGGCCCGGGCCATGGCGCGCATGGTGACGTCCAGCCCGATGAGCGTGAGGTCGTACCCGGCGCCGAGCACCAGGTCGGCCGCCTCCGGGTCGTGCCAGATGTTGGCCTCGGCGTGCGGCGTGATGTTGCCCGGGACCTCGACCGCGCCGCCCATCACCACGACCGAGCGGAGCAACCGGGGAAGCTCCGGCTCCAGCAGCGTGGCCACCGCGACGTTGGTGAGCGGGCCGATCGCCAGCAGGTCGTACGCCCCCGGCGCGGCGCGCGCCAGCCGTACGAGCTGCTCCGCGGCCGACTCCCCGGTGGGCCCGCCGGCCGGCTCCTGGACGCCCACGTCGCCGAGCCCGTCGTCGCCGTGCACGTTCGCGGCCACGTGCAGCGGCTGGGCCAGCGGGACCCGCGCGCCGGCCGCGACCGGCACGTCGTCCAGCCCGCACATCTCGAACAGCCGGAGCGTGTTCACCGCGGCCTGCTCCGCGGTGGTGTTGCCGTGCACGGTCCCGGCGGCCACGACCTCGGCGTGCTGCTGCGCCAGGTAGAAGATCGCCAGCGCGTCGTCGACGCCGGGGTCGCAGTCGAGGATGATCCGCATGCGGGGGTGCCTCCTAGCGGGCGTCGATCACCTGGAACGGCTCGGCCAGGCGCCCCTCGGGCAGCCCGCCCAGCTCGGCCGCGTGGGCCAGCCAGCCGCGGACGAAGTCCTCCAGCTCGCCGAGGTGCGCGGTCTGGCTGGTGTGCGACCGCAGCGCCGCCACCTTCTGCGGGAACGTGTCGGTGACGTCGGAGTAGTGGTTCGCCCGCTCCCCGCCGGCCAGCCAGACCTCGCTGACCGTCCATGCCTCGAGCCCGCCCGCGGCCAGCTCGGGATGCGTGAACGGGTTGCGCGCGTCCGGATACACCGCGTCGAGGGTGGCCGCGCCGACCGCACGGTGGTCCGGGTGGGACGGCGCCATGCGCTGGTAGTTGCGGTCGGGGTGGTGGGTGACCACGAGCTCGGGGCGGACCTGCCGGATCACCCGCGCGATGTCCCGCCGGAGCGCCAGGGTCGGCTCGACATACCCGTCCTTGTAGCCGAGGAAGCGGACGTCGGTGACGCCGGCCTGCCCGGCCGCGGCCACCTGCTCCTGCCGGCGGATGCCCGGAATGTCGGCGCGCGGCACGTCGGGGTCGAAGCCACCGGCGTCGCCGTCGGTGACGATCAGGTACGTCACCTCGACGCCCGCCTTGACCCAGTGGGCGGCGGACCCCGCGACGGCGAAGTCGACGTCGTCGGGGTGCGCGGTGACGGTGAGCACGCGGGTGAGCTCGGAATCGTTCAGCACGCGGTCATCGTATGCCGGGGGTACGACACACCCCGGCGGTGCCCGTCCGGCCCTGGCAACCGGCGGTGCCACATGTTCTTGTAGAGGGACGGCGCTCGGAGATGATCGGGGCCGGCACCCCGCGCTCGCCTGGTACTCGCAAGGGGGACGCTATGAAGAAGCTCATCGACGGACCTGACGCCGTCGTGGCCGATGCGCTGCGCGGCATGGCGGCGGCCCATCCCGGCCTGCGGGTCGACGTGGAACGCCGCATCGTGACCCGGACGGACGCGCCGAGACAGGGCAAGGTCGGGCTGGTCTCCGGCGGCGGCTCCGGCCACGAGCCGCTGCACATCGGCCTGGTGGGGCTCGGCATGCTGGACGCCGCCTGCCCCGGCGAGGTCTTCACCTCGCCGGTGCCCGACCAGATCCAGGCCGCGACCGCGGCCGTGGACGGCGGCCAGGGGGTGCTGCACGTGGTGAAGAACTACACCGGTGACGTGCTCAACTTCCAGATGGCCGCGGAGCTCGCCGGGGACGACGGCGTGGACGTGGCGACCGTACTGGTCAACGACGACGTCGCGGTGGAGGACAGCACGCACACGGCCGGCCGCCGCGGCACCGGCGCGACGCTGTTCGTGGAGAAGATCGCGGGCGCGCTGGCCGAGGACGGCGCGGCGCTCAAGGAGGTGACCGCGGCCGGCAAGGAGGTCGTGGAGCGGTCCCGGTCCTTCGGCGTGGCGCTCACCCCGTGCACGGTCCCGGCGGCGGGGCGGCCCGGCTTCGAGCTCGGCGACGACGAGATCGAGCTCGGCGTGGGCATCCACGGCGAGCCGGGCCGGGAGCGCGGCCCGATGCGCGGCGCCGCGGAGATCGTGGACGTGGCGATGTCCGCGATCAACGACGACATGCCGCTCCAGGGCGACCTGCTGGTGATGGTGAACGGCATGGGCGGCACGCCGCTCAGCGAGCTGTACGTGGTCTTCGCCGACGTGGAGCGGTGGCTGTCCGGCCGGGCGCGGATCACCCGGTCGCTGGTCGGCAACTACGTGACGAGTCTGGACATGACGGGCTGCTCGATCACCGTGTGCCTGCTCACCCCGCAGCTGACCCAGCTGTGGGACGAACCGGTGAACACGCCGGGCCTGCGATGGGGGTGCTGAGGGGTGGCGGACGAGTTCGACGCCGGGATCGCGCGGGAGTGGGTGCGCGTGATCGCCGTACGGGTGTCCGAGCAGGCCACGTACCTGGGCGAGCTGGACGGGGCGATCGGGGACGGTGACCACGGGGGCAACCTGGACCGTGGCTTCGCCGCCGCCGTCGGGAAGCTCGACCGCACCACCGACTCGGCGCGCGAGGTGCTCACCGCCACCGGCGGGGCGCTGATCTCCGCGGTCGGCGGGGCCTCCGGCCCGCTGTACGGGACGTACTTCCGCAAGCTGGCCCGCGCGCTGCCCGAGCACGGCGGCGCCTCCGCGGCGGAGCTGGGCGCGGCGCTTCAGGTCGGCGTGGACGGCGTACGGGCCCTCGGCGGCGCGGCCGAGGGCGACAAGACCATGGTCGACGCGCTGGTCCCCGCGGCGGCCGCGTTCGCGGAGACGGCCACCGACGGGCTGCCCGCGGCCGCCGTCGCCGCCGCGGAGGCCGCGCGCCGTGGCGCCGACGCCACGGTGCCGCTGCGCGCCCGCAAGGGCCGGGCCAGCTATCTCGGTGAGCGCAGCGAGGGGCACCTCGACCCGGGTGCCGCGTCCAGCGCGCTGGTGCTCGCCGCGCTGGCGGAGGTGGTGGGTGGCTAGCCCCGTCGGCATCGTGCTGATCTCGCACAGCCGCGCGCTCGCGGAGGGGGCGGCCGAGGTGGCCACGGCGATGGGGCTCGGCGAGGTTGCGGTACGGCCGGCGGGCGGGGACGACGACGGCCGGCTCGGCACCTCGCTGGCGCTGCTGGAGCGGGCGGTGGACGAGGCGCAGACCGGCGCGGGCGTGGTGCTGATCGCCGATGTGGGCAGTTCCGTGCTGCTCGCCCGTACGTACGTGGCGGACCTGCCGGAGGACGCCCTCGGGCCGGTGCTGCTCGCGGACGCTCCGCTGGTCGAGGGGGCGGTCGCGGCGGCGTCGGCGTCCGCCACCGGGGCCGATGTGGAGACGGTGGCCGCGGCGGCCGCTGACGCGTACGCGCACCGCAAGCTCTGATAGGGAGTCGCGTCCGGGGCCGCCGGTCGCCGGCGGCTCGCGGCACGGCGTGGTCGGCTCGGGGGCTCGCCGTGCACGGCGTGGTGGGGGCGGGAGGCTGGGGGTTCGCGCGGCGCCGGGGATCCCGGGGATCGTGGGGTGGTTCGGCTCCGCGTTGTCGGTGGCTCCCCATACCCTTGAAGGGTGCCCACCACCACCCGCGAAAGCTCGCTCCTCGACGGACTGAACGACCAGCAGCGTGCCGCCGTGCTGCACGAGGGCTCCCCGCTGCTCATCGTTGCCGGCGCCGGCTCCGGCAAGACGCGCGTGCTCGCCCACCGCATCGCGTACCTGCTGGCCGAGCGCCGCGTGCAGCCCGGCGAGGTGCTCGCGATCACCTTCACCAACAAGGCCGCGGCGGAGATGAAGGAGCGGGTGGGCGGCCTGGTGGGGCCGCGCGCCAAGGTGATGTGGGTGATGACCTTCCACTCCGCCTGCGTGCGCATCCTGCGCAGGGAGGCGAAGCGGATGGGCTATCCGTCGAGCTTCTCGATCTACGACCAGGCGGACGCGCAGCGGCTGATGGCACTGGTCTGCCGGGAGCTCGACCTCGACCCCAAGCGGTATCCGCCGCGCTCCTTCTCCAACCAGGTGTCGAACCTGAAGAACGAGCTGATCGACTACGACGAGTTCGAGTCGAAGGCCTCGACGCACCAGGAGAAGACGCTCGCGGAGGCGTACAAGACCTATCAGCGGCGGCTGCAGGAGGCCGGCGCGATGGACTTCGACGACCTCATCATGCTCACCGTCAACCTGCTGCAGGCCTTCCCCGAGGCCGCGGAGCACTACCGGCGCCGGTTCCGGCACGTCCTGGTGGACGAGTATCAGGACACCAACCACGCGCAGTACGTGCTGATCCGTGAGCTGGTCGGCACAGCCGGGGTGACCACGGCCGACGGTGACGTGGTGCGCGAGGGCGGCCCGGTGCCGCCGGCCGAGCTGTGCGTGGTGGGCGACGCCGACCAGTCGATCTACGCGTTCCGCGGCGCGACGATCCGCAACATCCTGGAGTTCGAGCGCGACTATCCCAACGCGCGCAGCATCCTGCTCGAGCAGAACTACCGGTCCACGCAGAACATCCTGTCCGCCGCCAACGCGGTGATCGCCCGCAACAGCGAGCGCAAGGCCAAGAACCTCTGGTCAGACCAGGGCGTCGGGCCGATCATCACCGGCTACGTCGCGGACAACGAGCACGACGAGGCGGCGTTCGTCGCGGCCGAGGTGGACAGGATCTCCGATGAGGGCGAGGCGCAGCCGCGCGACGTCGCGATCTTCTACCGCACCAACGCGCAGTCCCGTGTCTTCGAGGAGATCTTCATCCGGGTCGGGCTGCCGTACAAGGTCGTCGGCGGCGTGCGGTTCTACGAGCGCAGGGAGGTCCGGGACCTGCTGGCGTACCTGCGGGTGCTGGCCAACCCCGACGACACGGTCTCGCTGCGCCGCATCCTCAACGTGCCCAAGCGCGGCATCGGCGACCGCGCCGAGGCCTGCGTGGAGGTGCTCGCCTCGCGCGAGCGGATCACGTTCAACCAGGCGCTGTCCCGGGCCGAGGAGGCGCCGGGCATCGCCACCCGGTCGCTGAAGCAGATCACCGAGTTCGTCGCGCTCCTCGACGACCTGCGGGCCGCCTCGGCCCAGATCGGCCCGGCCGACCTCGCCGAGGCGGTGCTGGAGCGCACCGGGTACCTCGCCGAGCTGGAGGACTCCCGCGACCCGCAGGACGAGAGCCGGGTGGACAACCTGCGCGAGCTCGTCGCGGTCGCCCGGGAGTACGAGGACCGCGCGGCCGAGGCCGGCACCCGGCCGGACCTGGTGGAGTTCCTCGAGCAGATCTCCCTGGTGGCCGACGCGGACCAGATCCCCGACGAGGGCGAGGGTGTGGTCACGCTGATGACCCTGCACACCGCCAAGGGGCTGGAGTTCCCGGTCGTGTTCCTCACCGGTCTGGAGGACGGGGTCTTCCCGCACCAGCGGACGATGGGCGACCGCAAGGAGCTGGAGGAGGAGCGGCGGCTCGCGTACGTCGGCATCACGCGGGCGCAGCAGCGGCTGTATCTGTCCCGTGCGGTGGTGCGGAGTGCGTGGGGGACGCCGTCCTACAACCCGCCGTCCCGGTTCCTCGAGGAGGTGCCCGACGAGCTCGTGCACTGGGAGCGGCTCGCCCAGGCCTCCACACCGCCCGCGGGGCAGCGCTTCTCCTCCCGGCCCGGCGTCCGTACCCCCGGCAACCGCGAGGTCCCGGCGCTCTCGGTCGGCGACAAGGTCACCCACGACTCGTTCGGCATGGGGACGGTCATGATCGTCGACGGCGTGGGCGACAAGTCCAAGGCCCGCATCGACTTCGGCGCCGACATCGGCGAAAAGGACTTCCTCCTCAAATTCGCCCCCATCGAACGGCTCTAGCCGGGGGACGGAACCCCGGACTCCCCGGACCCCCCGGCCCCGGACCCCCCGGACCCCGGACCCCGGACCCCGGCCCTCCGGAGCCCGATGCGGTCGGTCAGCCCGGTCTGCGCGAGCGACACCACGGGATGACCGGACGGCGGCTCCGGAACCCCCGAACCCTCCCGATGTCCTCGGGCGCTGCGCGCCCTACGGCAACCCGGCCGGGGCCGCCGAGACTCCGGC
>WHSL01000349.1 GCA_009380095.1 Streptosporangiales bacterium
CGCCGTTCGCCGCCGTGGTGCGGCGGCTACACGGCTACCACCAGGTCAAGTTCCCCTCCCCCTTCGAGCTGCTGTGCTGGGCGATCATGTCCCAGCGCACGCCGATCGGGCTGGCGCGCCGGTCCAAGCACGCGCTGATGCGCGAGTGCGGCGGGCGGATCGTGGACGGCGGCGCCGAGCTGCTCGCCTTCCCCGAGCCGGACCGGCTGATCGCGTTGCCGGCCGACCGGCTCGCCACGCTCATCAGCAACCCCCGCAAGGCACACCTCCTGCACGGCGCGCTGCGCGGCTGGGTGGAGCTGGACGAGGGCTTTCTGCATACGGGGCCGTACGAGGAGGTGCGCGACAGGCTGCTGGAGCTGCCGGGCATCGGGCCGTGGTCGGCGGGCTTCCTGATGATCCGCGGCCTGGGCCGGATGGAGCGGGTCTCGGCCGACCGCGAGATGTTCCGCGCGGTCGCCCGGTGGTACGGGCGCGACGTCGGCGAGCAGGAGTTCCGCGATCTCGCCGCCCGCTACGGGGCTCACCAGGGCTGCTGGGCCCACTACCTCCGGGCGGCCTGAGAGTCAGTCCCGGGGGTCCCGCTGGGATGAGTTGCGGCTGACTACGGTGCGGATGGGTGGGTAGGGGCGGAGGACCGGAGGGTGCGGCCCGGTAGGAAATCAGGACCCGGCGATCGGGGCGGTGTCGACGATGCGGGCGATGACGAGATACCTGGCCGAGGGCCACGATACGACGTGGTCCTTACCGCCGGAGACCACGTCGGCCGCCGCGGCCCGGGAACTGGTGCACCGCACGCTCGCCGCGTCCGACGTGCCCGAGCCCATGGACACGGCACTGGTCGTCAGCGAGCTGGTGACCAACGCCGTGGTGCACGGAGGGCCGCCGATCCGGCTGACGCTCCGGGTCGAACGGAACGGCGCCGGGCCGGTGCTGGTCTGTGAGGTCAGCGACACCAATCCGGCGCGGCCGCGGCTGCGCGACGGCGGGCTGGATGCGGCCGGCGGGCGGGGGCTGCTGCTCGTCCACCGGCTGTCCGAGTCCTGGGGAGCCCGTCCGGCGGGCGCGGGCAAGACCGTCTGGGCCCGCCTGCCCCTGCCCAGGAGCCACCGCACCCGGCGGCGCCGCCGCTCCCGAACGCGCCCGGGCCACGACCACGACTGATCGTGCCCGGGCGGGGCCCGGGCCGCTCACATGTCCTCGGGCCGGAGGTCGACGCCGCGGAGCAACTGGGCGTTGAGCGCGACGATGACCGTGGACAGGCTCATCGCGACGGCCCCCACGGCGGGCGGCAGCACGAAGCCGATCGGCGCCAGCACCCCGGCCGCCAGCGGCACCGCGAGCAGGTTGTAGCCGGTCGCCCAGGCCAGGTTCTGCACCATCTTCCGGTACCCGGCGACCGAGAGCCGGCGCGTGGCGAGCACCCCGCGCGGGTCGTCGGAGGCCAGCACCACGCCGGCGGATTCGATCGCCACGTCGGTGCCCGCCCCGATCGCCAGCCCCACGTCCGCCCGGGCCAGCGCGGGCGCGTCGTTGACCCCGTCGCCGACCATCGCGACCGTGTGCCCGCGCTCCTGCAGCTCGGTCACGGACTTGTCCTTGTCCGCCGGGAGCACCTCGGCGAAGACCTCGTCGACGCCGACCTCCTTGCCCACGGACTCCGCCACGTTCCGCGCGTCGCCCGTGATCATCACGACCCGCACGCCCCGGTCCCGCAGCTCGCGCACCGCGACCTTCGACTCGGCCCGGACCTCGTCGGCGAGCCCGATCGCTCCGAGGACCCGGTCGTCCCGCAGCACGTGCAGCACGGCCGCGCCGGTCGCCGCCCACTCCGCGGTGCGGCCCTCCAGCTCCTCCGGCGGGCGCACGCCACGCTCGCGCAGCAGTGCCGGCCCGCCGACGGCGACCTCCCGCCCGCCGACCGTGGCGGCCACACCGCGGCCGGTCAGCGAGTGGAACGCCTCGGCCCGCGGCACCTCGCCGCGCCGGGTCGCCGCCGTCGCGATCGCGGTGGCCAGCGGGTGCTCGGAGTCGCGCTCCGCCGCGGCGGCCAGCGCGAGCACCTCGTCCTCGGTGGTCCCGTCGGCCGCGGCCACGTCGGTGACGGCCGGGCGGCCCACGGTCAGGGTGCCGGTCTTGTCGAACAGCACGGCGTCGACGGTGCGCATCCGCTCCAGCGCCAGCCGGTCCTTGACGAGGATCCCCGCCCGGGCCGCCAGCGACGTGGAGATCGCGATCACCAGCGGGATGGCCAGGCCGAGCGCGTGCGGGCACGCGATGACCAGGACCGTCACCGACCGCTCCACGGCCGTCGTGGCATTGTCGATGATCAGCCACACCCCGAACGTGATCGCGCCGACCACCAGGGCGAACCAGAACAGCATCGCCGCCGCGCGGTCCGCCAGCGCCTGGGCGCGGGAGTGCGAGCTCTGCGCGTCGGCGACGAGCCGCTGGATGCCGGCCAGCGCGGTGTCCTCCCCGACCGCCTCCACGGTGACGCGGATCGCGGAGTCGGTGGCGACGGTGCCGGCCACGACCTTGTCGCCCGCGGTCCGCTGCACCGTACGGGACTCGCCGGTGACCATGGACTCGTCGAGCTCGGCCGAGCCCTCCACGACACGCCCGTCGGCCGGCACCCGCCCGCCGGAGCGGACGAGTACGGTGTCGCCGACGCCCAGCTCCGCCAGCGGTACGGACCGTACGTCCCCGTCGTCGCCGACGACCTCGGCCTCGTCGGGGAGCAGCTCGGCGAGGGCCTGCAGCGCGCCCGAGGCCTGCCCCAGGGCGCGCATCTCCAGCCAGTGCCCCAGCAGCATGATCACGACCAGCAGGGCGAGCTCCCACCAGAAGTCGAGGTCCAGCCCGGCCACGCCGAGGGTGGTGAGCAGGCTGGCCACGAAGGCGACCGTGATCGCCAGGGCGACGAGCGTCATCATGCCGGGCCGCCGCGACCGCAGCTCACCGACCGCGCCGGTGAGGAACGGCCACCCGCCGTAGAAGAAGACCACGGTGCCGAGCACCGGCGGCATCCAGGCCGACCAGCCCGGCGCGTGGTAGCCGAACATGTCGGCGACCATGTGGCTCGCGAACACGACGGGCACGGAGAGCACGAGGCTCAGCCAGAACCGGTCCCGGAACACCGCAGCGTGATCGCCGTGCTCCCCATGCCCGCCGTGCCCCTCGTGCCCGCCGTGTTCCGTGGGCGCTTCGTGGGCGCGGCTCGTGTGCTGATCCATGTCAGGAGCCCTCTCAACAGGTTTGACTACCCGTGAACCATACCCCCGGGGGGTATCTATCCGGCAAGATGTCCACGGTGACCTCCCTCACCCAGCCTACGGTCGCAAACCCCTACCCCCCTAGGGTATAAACAAACGGTACGCGTCAACGGGAGGAGATCGCCATGGAGCGTTCCGAATACACGGTCAGCGGCATGACCTGCGGGCACTGCGTCAGCTCGGTGAGCGAGGAGGTCGGGGAGATCGCCGGTGTCCGCGAGGTGGACGTCGACCTCGCCAGCGGCAAGGTCACCGTCACCAGTGAGGCTCCGCTGTCCACCGAGGACGTACGGGCCGCCGTCACCGAGGCCGGCTACCAGCTCGTCTGACCCGCCCGGCGCATCCGCGTGGCGCATCCAGGCGGGGCGGCGTCCCCGGTGGGATGCGCCGTGTGGATGCGCCGTCGCGTTCCCGGCCGGCCTAGCCC
>WHSL01000216.1 GCA_009380095.1 Streptosporangiales bacterium
AGCGCCGGCGGCGGGAACCAGGTCTACGCGCCGGTCAGCCTTCCGGTCAACATCTGTGGCAACGCGCTCGCCGTGGCCGGTCAGGCGGCCGCGATGTGCGAGGGCGGCGCCAGCGTGCACAACGGCTCCGACGGCGACGCCGCCCGGCGGATGGCGGCCGGTGACGGCCTGACCACCTCCGGGGACGGCAGCTTCCTCGGTGGGAACCAGATCGTCGCGCCGATCAGTGCGCCGATCAACGTGTGCGGCAACGCGCTCGCGGTCCTCGGCCAGGCGGCCGGGATGTGCAAGGGCGGCGCGCACGTGAACCCGCCGGCGGAGAAGCCCGGGTACGGCGAGCGTCCCGACGTCCGTGACCCCCAGGGGTCCGGCGAGAGCGGTCTGCCGGGGCTGGACGACATGGTGTCCGTGGAGCGGCAGGAGAGCGGTCCCACGGCTCCCGCCGAGGACATGACGCCCGCTCCGGGCGCCGTCGGCGGGCTGCGGCCCGTCGCCCAGTCCCTGCCCATGACCGGGTTCGGGGCGATTTCGCTGATGGCGCTCGCGGCGGGCTCGGTGCTCGCCGGCGCGGCCTCGATGGTCGTGAGCCGTCGTCGTGGGGTCGGTCGTAGCTGAACGCTTCGGGCAGCTGAAGCCGCAGCTGTTCGACGACTGACTCGGTAGAACGTCTCGTCCGTCCCGGATGCGCGGTCCGGGGCGGACGGGGCCGGTCCAACCCCCCAGTGCAGACGCGGAAGGCCCGCCGGGAACCGTCCCGGCGGGCCTTCCTGCTGCCCTCGTTCTCCGCTGTTTTACGGCTCTGCCCGATGGCGAAATCCACATATGCCCGGATTGTCGATCAGATGCAATTGTCGAGCCTGGCTAAACGGGCATGTGCGACCATTCGACGGTAGCGGATAATACTCTGCGATCACCGCTCTGACCTGGGGATCAGGGATGATCTTCGAATCGCTTTCAAGTGATCTCCATTGATCCGCAATGGGTCTTCGCGGGGCACCGGCTCTTTTCTCGAATTTCCACGCCTATATACGCCGCGTGGTGCTACGGTGACTCACCGTGCGGGGGGATGAAAGGCAGCCTCCCCGCTTTTCCAGAACGGCGCGAGGAGGTGTGGCACGGTGATCGGTGCGATGTCGATGCCGCGGTGCTGCGGGCCCCTTGGGGGTTCCGTCGTGCGGTGCGCGTCGCGCGTGCTGCGTCGCCGGTCCGTCCAGCGCCTGCTCGCCGTCGGTGGACTGGCCGTGGCCGGGTGGCTGCTGTCGGGGGGCGGCACGGCGTTCGCGGATCAGGCCCGCCCCGACGCGGGGGCGCCCCACAAGGCGGGTGCTCCCGTCCACCCCGCACCCGTCGCCGATCGATCCGCGGAGGCGACCGCCTCGAAGCCGTCCGCCGAGCCCGACGCCCTGGCCGGCCGGCCTCGGCGGACCGGTTCCCACAGCGACCACCCCACCCCACCCACCGGCCTTCGGAAGGCGGACGGCGAGTCGGCCTCCGCCACCTCGGGGTCGCGGAGGATGTTGGGTGGGGAGGCGTCGGAGGGCACCGCTGCCTCTGTGTTGCGGAGGGTGCCGGGGGGTGAGGTTCCGGCGGTGCCCGTCGTTCGGGGGCTGCCGTCCGTTCCGGCGCCGTCGCCGAACGAGCCTGAAGTTCCGTCCCTGAGGCCGGTCGCGGGTGCGCCCGGCGAGAGCGACGCCGCCGCGGACGCGCGGGCCGCGGCAGGCGACAAGGCCTCCACGCCGGCGGCCGGGGTCAGGGCCTCGGCCCTGGTCATGACCGGCGAAGAGGCCACCGGGCACGGGGCCGCACGGCCGCGGGCCGGCACGGCCGGCGGCGCGGAGCACCCTGCGGCCCCGCACCCGGCATCCCCGCACCCGGCCTCCCCGGCCTCCCCGGCCTCCCCGGGCTCGTCCGGCGCCGTCCGCACCGGCACGGTGGGCGAGCCCGTGCCGCTCGGCACGCCGCGCACCGGCCTCCGCCCGTACGGCACCCGCCTGCTCGCCCTGGCCGCGCCCGCCGCCCGGGACGCGTGGCCCGCGGCGCGCACCGCCGCAGACGAGCCGACCTTCTCCCCCGACTAGCCGCCCCGAGCCTCCCCTGACCTAGCCCGGCCCGAGCCGCCTGCGACAAGCCGATCCCGAGCGGTCCGCGACCAGCCGATCCCGAACTGCCCATGACCAGGCAAGGCCCGAGCGGCCCGTGACCAGGCGGCCAGAGGCGCCTCGCCCAGGCAACCCTGCCCGTTCCAGCCGGCCGGAGCCCTCGGCGTGCCCGTCCGGCGGGCCACCGGGCGAGTCCGGCGACCCCATACGCACCTCTGTCCGCACGCATCACAGACCAACCCTCGAGAAATCGCAGAGAACAACCCCTCAAGAAATCAAGGAGAGAACCCCTATGCACACCCATGCCAAGATCGCGTACGCCAAGGCCTCAGCCAAGACGACCGCCAAGACCTCGGCCAAGGTGACCGCCAAGGCCGCCCTCCTGGCCGCCGGCTTCATCGCCCTCGGCACCGGCGTCGCGAACGCCGACACCAGCGGCGACGGCTCGGTGCTGAGTGGCAACCAGCTCAACGCCCCCGTCTCCGCGCCGGTCGATGTCAGCGGCAACGCCGTCGCCGGCGGCGGGGTGGCCGGCGCGCACTCGCTGGGCGGGGCCACCGTCCGAGATGGCGGCTCCGGGGCGGGCCGGACCTCCGGCGACGGCTCCGTGGGCAGCGGCAACCAGGTGAACGCTCCCATCTCCGCGCCGGTCAACGTGTGCGGCAACAGCATCTCCGTCTTCGGCGTGTCCGGGGCCGAGTGCGAGGGCGGCGCCAAGGTGAAGGGCAAGGGCGGCGACAGGCGGACCACCTCCGGCGACGGCTCGGTCGGCAGCGGCAACCAGCTGAACGCGCCGGTCGCCGTACCGGTGAACGTGTGCGGCAACGCCCTGGCCGTGGCGGGCATCGCGGGCGCCGGCTGCGAGGGCGGCGCGTCGGTGCGCCACGCCGCGGGCGGCGCGGGGCAGACCACCTCCGGCGACGGCTCGGTGGTCAGCGGCAACCAGGGCAACGCCCCGGTCTCCGTGCCGGTGAACGTGTGCGGCAACGCCGCCGCGGTGGCCGGGATCGCTTTCGCGGGCTGCGAGGGCGGCGCGCACGTCGGCCCTCCGAAGCACCGGCACCCCTACCACCAGGCCTCCGGGGCGTACGGCCACGAAGGTCACCAGGGCCCGCAGCTCCCCGCGCCGGCCCTGCCCACCGACCGCCTGCCGGACACCGGCCTCACCCCGATCCCGCTGCCCGTGAAGTCCCACCAGGCCGTTGGGCAGGGCCTGCTCGAGCGGGCCGCCGCCGCGGGCGTGCTCGGCGGGCTGCCGGCCAAGACCGGCGTCGTGAACGCCGACCAGCTGTCCCCCGTGTCCGCCGAGGAGGACGTGCGGGGCCTCGGCCTCGCCTCCACCGTGACTCTGGCCGCCGGTGCTCTCATGGCCGGCGCCGCGCTGTTCACCACCGCGCTGCGTCGCTCCTTCCGCAGGAACTGACGGCCGGACGACCGGCGGATTCGCGGCCGCCGGTCATGGATGGCGCACCGGTCTCGCCGCCGGTGCGCCATCCGTCGTTCCCCGCCCGCCCGGCCGCCGCCGGAAGGTTCCGGGGTACGGTCGGGGGTGCGCGGGCGGCGCTATAGAGTCCGCACGACGCGGATGATGCGCCGCCGCAAGGTGACTCTTCTGCTGCCATCCGGATACAGCCGGAGTCTGTCGAGCTCCCAGCGGCCGTACTCGGCGTGGTCGGTCAGTATCTGTCGTGCGGCGTCGCGGCTCGTACCGCGTGGCAGGTAGAGCGCCTGGTACTCGTACTCGGCCATTGCGCTTATTCTGCGACTGCTCACCGCGGCGCTCCAATGGCTGGACCGAAGAGGTCTGGAACGGGACTACCGTCGGGCGAGTTGTAGTTCTCATGAGACCGGGGAAGACACTCCGGGCGGCTGACGAAACGTACGTGAGGGTGGAACACGTGCCATCCAAGACAGGCAGGACCAAGACGACCGGGGCCGATGGCGGCACCCGGCTGGTCATCGTGGAGTCGCCGGCGAAGGCGAAGACCATCGCCGGCTACCTCGGGCGTGGCTATGTGGTCGAGTCCAGCATCGGCCACATCCGCGACCTGCCTGATCGGGCGACGGAGATCCCGGCCAAGTACAAGAAGGAGCCCTGGGCCCGCCTCGGGGTGAACGTGGACCACGAGTTCGAGCCGCTCTATGTCGTCAACTCCGACAAGAAGGCCCAGGTCAAGCGCCTCAAGGAGGCGCTCGCCGACGCCGACGAGCTCTTCCTCGCCACGGACGAGGACCGCGAGGGCGAGGCCATCGCCTGGCACCTGCTCGAGGTGCTGAAGCCCAAGGTCCCGGTCCGCCGCATGGTGTTCAACGAGATCACCCGGGACGCCATCCGGCGCGCCGCGGAGAACACCCGCGACCTCAACCTCAAGCTCGTCGACGCGCAGGAGACCCGCCGGGTCCTCGACCGGCTGTACGGGTACGAGGTCTCCCCGGTGCTGTGGAAGAAGATCATGTCCGGGCTGTCCGCCGGCCGCGTGCAGTCGGTCGCCGTCAGGCTCGTGGTCGAGCGCGAGCGGGAGCGCATCGCCTTCCGCAGCGCCGGCTACTGGGACCTGCAGGGCGTCTTCACCACCGGCCGGGAGAACGAGGAGTCGCCGTCCTTCGGCGCCGGGCTGATCAGCGTCGACGGCACCCGCGTCGCGCAGGGCCGCGACTTCACCTCCACCGGTGAGCTCAAGACGAAGGGTGTGCTGCACCTCGACGAGGAGGCGGCCCGTGCCCTCGCGGCCCGCCTCGACGGGGCCGCGTACGCGGTCAAGTCGGTCGAGCGCAGGCCGTACACCCGCAAGCCGTACGCGCCGTTCCGCACCACCACGCTGCAGCAGGAGGCCTCGCGCAAGCTCGGCTTCTCCGCCAAGTACGCGATGCAGGTCGCGCAGAAGCTGTATGAGAACGGCTACATCACCTACATGCGGACCGACAGCATTCAGCTGTCCGAGTCGGCCATCGCCGCGGCGCGGGGCCAGGCCCGCCAGCTTTACGGCGACCGGTACGTGCCCGACAAGCCACGTACCTACAGCAGCAAGGTCAAGAACGCCCAGGAGGCGCACGAGGCCATCCGCCCCGCCGGCGACACCTTCCGCACGCCCGCCGAGACCGGGCTCTCCGGCGACCAGTTCCGGCTGTATGAGCTGATCTGGAAGCGCACCGTCGCCTCCCAGATGAAGGACGCCACCGGCGAGTCGGTGTCGGTCCGGCTGACCGGCCGGTCCAGCACCGGCGAAGACGTCGAGTTCGGCGCGACCGGCAAGACCATCACCTTCCACGGCTTCCTGAAGGCCTACGTGGAGGGCGCGGACGACCCCGGCGCCGAGCTGGACGACCGCGAGCGGCGGCTCCCCAACCTCAGCGAGGGCGACCCGGTGACCGCGCTGTCCATCGACCCGGAGGGCCACAGCACCCGCCCACCGGCGAGATACACCGAGGCCACGCTGGTCAAGGAGCTGGAGGACCGGGAGATCGGCCGCCCGTCGACGTACGCGTCGATCATCGGCACGATCCTGGACCGGGGCTACGTGTTCAAGAAGGGCAGCGCGCTGGTGCCGTCCTTCCTGGCGTTCGCCGTGGTCACGCTGCTGGAGAAGCACTTCGAGCACCTCGTCGACTACGACTTCACCGCCCGCATGGAGGACTGTCTCGACGACATCGCGCGCGGCGACGCCGAGCGGGTGCCGTGGCTGCGCCGCTTCTACTTCGGCGACAACGGCGACGAGGGCCTGAAGGAGATGGTCAGCGACCTCGGCGAGATCGACGCCAAGGGGATCAGCTCGTTCCCGCTGCCGGACAGCGACATCATGGTCCGCGTCGGGCGGTACGGGCCGTACCTGGAGCGCGAGGGCCAGCGGGTCAACATCCCCGAGGGCACCGCGCCGGACGAACTCACCGTGGAGTACGCCGAGGAGCTGTTCGCGCAGCCCAGTGGGGACCGCGAGCTGGGGAACGACCCGGAGACCGGGCGGGCGATCATCGCCAAGTCCGGGCGGTACGGGCCGTACGTGACCGAGGTGCTGGGCGACGACGCGCCCAAGTCCGCCAAGCCCCGCACGTCCTCGCTGTTCAAGTCGATGAGCCTGGACACGGTGACGCTGGAGGAGGCGCTGCGCCTGCTCACGCTGCCGCGCACGGTCGGCGACCTGGACGGTGAGCCGGTCACCGCGCAGAACGGGCGTTTCGGTCCGTACATCAAGAAGGGCACCGACTCGCGCTCGCTGGAGTCCGAGGAGGAGATCTTCACGGTCACCGTGGAGCGCGCGAAGGAGCTGTTCGCCCAGCCCAAGCAGCGGGGCCGGCGGGCGGCCGCGGCGCCGCCGCTGCGCGAGCTCGGGGAGGACCCGAACAGCAAGAAGCCGGTGGTGGTGAAGGAGGGCCGGTTCGGCGCGTACGTCACCGACGGCGAGACCAACGCGTCGCTGCGCAAGGGCGACACGGTGGAGTCGGTCACCATCGAGCGCGCCGCGGAGCTGCTCGCGGAGCGCCGCGAGCGTGGGCCGGCCAAGCCGAAGCGCAAGTCCACGGGCCGTACCAAGGCACGCTCCCGCTCCTAGGCGTGTTCCCCGTCATCCCAGGTCGCGCGGTCGGAGCGCCCGGGGTGACGGTGTGCGGGGGATCGCGGAGCCCTGTGGATCTCGTCCCGATGTGACACGATTCGTCCGTCCCGTCGGGGCGGACGGCCGATGGCCGCCCGGATCGGTCCCGCCGATTCGGCGGTGCGGACCCGCAATGCCGACCCCGCACACCCCCTCCTCGATACGCTGACACACATGACCAGAACGGGCCGAGCCGCCGCGAAACGCGAGCGCCATGTGCTGGCGAACACATCCTTTCGCCGACTGTGGATCTCGCTCTCGCTCTCCAGTCTTGGCGACTGGCTGAGCTTCCTCGCGCTGACCGCCCTGGCCAGCCAGTTCACGGCCAGCGCGGGCTACACCGCGCAGAGCTTCGCGGTCGGCGGCGTACTGATCCTCAAGGTCGCGCCGGCCGTCGTGCTGGGGCCGCTCGCGGGCGCCGTCGCCGACCGGTTCGACCGCCGGAAGACCTTGGTCATCGGCGACCTGCTGCGCTTCGCGATCTACGCCTCCATCCCGCTCGTCGGCACCCTGAGCTCCAACACCGCGACCGCCCTGACCTGGCTGCTGATCGCCACCCCGCTCGCCGAGTGCGTGGCGCTGTTCTGGATGCCGGCCAAGGACGCGGCGGTCCCCAACCTGGTCCCCAAGGGCAAGCTCGAGCAGGCCAACCAGCTCTCGCTGCTGACCACGTACGGCACCGCCCCGATCGCGGCGATGCTGTTCTCGCTGCTGGCCATCGCCAGCGGCGGCCTGGCGCGGATCGTGCCGTTCTTCAAGACCAACCCCGCCGACCTCGCCCTCTACATCAACGCGCTGACGTTCCTGATCGCCGCGCTGGTGATCTGGAACCTGAAGGAGATCTCCCGGCCCGGCTCCGAGTCGACGATCTCGGTGCCCTCGGTGCTCAAGCAGATCGTGGAGGGCTGGCGGTTCGTCGGCGCCACCCCGGTCGTGCGCGGCCTGGTGATCGGCATCCTCGGCGCGTTCGCCGCGGGCGGCGCGGTGGTCGGCGTCGCGCAGCGGTACGCCACCACCACGCTGGGCGGCGGCGACGCGGCCTGGGGTGTGCTGTTCGGCTCGGTCTTCACCGGTATGGCCATCGGCATGTTCCTCGGCCCGCGCATCCTGCGCGACTTCAGCCGGCGGCGGCTGTTCGGCCTGGCCATCGTGTGCGCCGGCATCGCCATGGTGCTGATCGGCCTGGTCCCCAACATGGTGATCGTGGCGATCCTCACCGCGGTGGTGGGCGGCTGCGCGGGCGTCGCCTGGGTGATCGGGTACACGCTCATCGGCCTGGAGGTGGACGACGACATCCGGGGCCGTACGTTCGCGTTCGTGCAGTCCATGGCGCGGGTCGTGCTGCTGCTCGTGCTGGCCGTGGTGCCGTTCGTGGTCGGCCTGATCGGGGAGCACCCGTTCCCGATCACGGACAAGGTGACCTTCCGCCTCGACGGCACCAACGCGGTGATGCTCGGCGGAGCGCTGCTGGCGATCTTCGTGGGCATCGTGGCGTACCGGCAGATGGACGACAGGGCCGGTGTGCCGCTGGTGAAGGACCTGCTCGCCGCCGTGCGCGGGGTGCCGTACGTGGCCGAGGGCCCGGAGCCCGAGGTCGGCCTGTTCATCGCGTTCGAGGGCGGCGAGGGCGCGGGCAAGACCACGCAGTGCCGGCTGCTCGCGATCTGGCTGCGGGAGCTCGGCTTCGACGTCGTGACCACGCAGGAGCCGGGTGCGACCAAGGCGGGCATGCGGCTGCGCGGCATTCTGCTGGACAGGAACCACGCCGGGCTGTCCCCGCGCGCCGAGGCGCTGATGTACGCGGCCGACCGTGCCGAGCACGTGGACAAGGTGATCAAGCCCGCGCTGGGGCGCGGGTCCGTCGTCATCACCGATCGGTATGTCGACTCCTCGCTGGCCTACCAGGGCGCGGGCCGCGACCTGCCGCTGGAAGACATCGCCCGGCTGAACCGGTGGGCCACCGACACGCTCACGCCGGATCTGACGATCCTGCTCGACGTGCCGGCCTCGGTCGGGCTCAAGTACGCCTCGCCGGACGACCGGCTGGAGTCGGAGCCGATGGAGTTCCACGAGCGGGTGCGCCGCGCCTTCCGCGCCCTCGCCGACCTCGAGCCGCACCGCTACCTGGTGATCGACGGCACGCAGACGATCGACGAGATCTCCACCGCCATCCAGGACCGCGTCGCCCTCCTGGTCCCCGACCCCGTCCCCACCAGCGCCGAGGACATCACCGGCACCTTCCCCGCCATCCGCGAGTAGGCGCCGGACGCCGGACGCCAGGCGCCAGGCGCCGGACGCCGGGCGCCGGGCGCCGGGCGCCGTGGCGGCCGGCACCCGCGCGCCGCGACGCACGGGTGCCCCCGCGCTGCCACGGCCGGAAATGTCGGTGGCGCTCGTTACGATCGCCGCATGTCCGCACGTCCGTACGTCGTGGTGCACGTCGCGGTCTCGCTGGACGGCGCGACCGTGGGCTTCCAGCCGGACGTCGCCCTGTTCTACCGGCTCGCCGGCACCTGGCGGGAGGACGTCACGCTGGCCGGCGCCGACACGATCCTGGCCCAGGAGGCGGCGCTGGCCGCCCTGGCCGGGCGCGGCGCCGAGGTCGTC
>WHSL01000065.1 GCA_009380095.1 Streptosporangiales bacterium
AGTTGGCGCTCGTGCGCCATGCGCAGGAGCAGGCAGGCGCGTTTACGCGGGCGCAGGCCCTGGGGTCCGGGTACTCGCGTAAGCAGATCCGGCACCGTCTCGACCGAGGCGGGTGGATCGCCGTCCACCCTCGCGTCTACCTGAGCGTGTTGACTCGGGAGACTCCGGAGGTCCGAACGGTTGCGGCGCTTCTCTACTGCGGCGAGGGGGCGATGTTCAGCCACGTCACCGCCGCGCGCATGCACGGGATGGACCTCCATCCGGCGGCGGACCCCGTCTGGATCACCATCCCTCATGGCCGGCGTATCGCAGGCAGGCCTGGGATACGGATCGTCCGATCCCGGAACATGCGTCACCCGCCCGGCTGACCGCCGGCCCGGCGACCCCACTGGGACTCACGGGTGGTCGACCTCGCCTGCGTGGTGTCCAGTGAGCTCCTGGCCACGGCGGTGCATGGGGTCATACGGGCGAGACCTCGCGTACGGCATCAGATCATGGGCGTGTCGGAAGACCTTCCCAACCGGCGGGGGGCGGGTGCCCTGCGCAGGTTGCTGAGCGAGTGGGATCCCGCCTCGGAATCCGATCTCGAGGACGAGGCCCACGCCCACTTCCGCCGCGCCGGGATCACGCTCGCCCGGCAGGTGGAGGTCTGGCATGGGCCGTGCCTCGTAGCCCGCTGCGATTTCGCGGACGAGGAGATCCGACTCGCTATCGAGATCGACGGGTGGCCGTACCACTCGAGCCCCGACGCGTTGACCCACGATCGCCTGCGGGATCGCGCCTTGGACCGGCTCGGCTGGCAGGTCGTGCGCTTCACCGCAGCGGACATTTCCCAGCGGCCCGACACGATGATTCGGGACGTACGCCGCAAACAGCGAGAGCTCAGGCTGCTCTCGCGACCACCCGCGTGACCCGCCCGCCCGCCTGGGGAGTCGGCCGGGGAGTCGGCTGGGGAGCGAATCTGCCCTGGGAGGGCGCCCGAACTCCCCAGCCGACTCCCCGGCCCCGAAGCCCTCAACCGGTTCCCCGGACCCTGAACGCCCAGCCAGTTCCCCCGGGTCCTGAACCCCCAGGCGGTTCTCGGGCTCTGGGGGCGGGGTCAGATGACGAAACTCTTCGAGGGTTTCGGGGGGCGAAGAGGTCGGCGGGGGCGAAGGGGTGGGGGCGAGGCCTTGGTCGGCGGCGTAGCGGCAGAAGGTGGCGAGGGCGGTCTCGTTGCCGGGGAGGCCGTAGGTCCAGTAGTCGTCGGTGCCGAGTGCGCGGCGGCTGCGGGCCAGTTCCTCGTGCAGCCAGGGCAGCATGTAGCGCTGCGCCTCGGTGTCGTCCATCTCCGCCATCGCGCGCCGCCGGGCCAGCTCGAAGGCCTTGTACAGCTCGCGCGCCAGCCAGCGGTGCCGCTCGTACAGCTCCCGGCGCAGCACCACGACGTGCATGATCGGGAAGATCCCGGTCGTCTCGAAGTACGCCCGCTCGGTCGCGCCGCCGTCCTCGAAGAGCCGCCGCAGCCGGCCCTCGTTGTACGGCCGCGTCGAACTCGCGGTGCCGGGCCATCCGGAAGAACGTCTCCTCCACCGGAAGGCCGAGGTGGTGCAGCCACACCCCCTCGACCTGGAAGCTCCGTCGCGGAGGCCGAGGGTGCGGTCGTAGCGGCCACAGGCGAGGCTCAGATCCAGGGTCATGGGCGCAGTCTGCGCCGAAGATCGTCCGCCACGCCAGGGGATGTTTGCCGCCGATCGCCGGCTGCGGCAGGCTGCCCGGTCACCAGCGAGATCGAGTTCAGTACGCCCGAGGCCCTGCCCACGCCGGCCGGCTACAGCCACGTGGTGTCGATCCCGGCCGGCACCCGCTTCGTGTGGACCTCCGGCCAGGTGCCGCTGGAGGCCGACGGCACGCCGGCCGCGCCCGGGGACTGGGCGGCGCAGACCCGGCTGGCCCTGCGCGACGTGGGCACCGCGCTGGAGGCGGCCGGCGCGACCTGGGGCGACGTCGTCAAGCTGACCTGGTACGTGACGGACACCTCGGCGCTCACCACGATCCGGTCCGTACGGGACGAGTTCGTCGACGTACGGCGTCCGCCGACGAGCACGCTGGTGCAGGTCGCCGGGCTGTTCCGGCCGGACATCCTGATCGAGGTGGAGGCCGTGGCCGCAGTCACGCAATAGCGGGCCGACCGGTCAGACCAGGGCGCCGCTCTCCGCGTCCCGGCGGGTGACGGCGGCCAGCACCAGCCCCGCGAACAGGCTCGGGTCCGCGTCCACCTCCGGGTGCCACTGCACGCCGATCGCGTACGGATGCCCCTCCACCTCCACGCCCTCGATCACCCCGTCGGCGGCGTGCGCGGTCGCGCGCAGTCCCTCGCCGAGCAGGTCGATGGCCTGGTGGTGATAGGTCGAGGTGGTGAGCTCGGTGCGGCCCAGCGTCTCCGCGATCAGGCTGCCGGGCGTGACGGTCACGTCGTGGGTGCCGTACCGGCCGCGCTCCGGCGCGTGTGCCGTGTCCCCCACCACGTCGGGCAGGTGCTGGTGCAGGGTGCCGCCGCGGACCACGTTCAGCACCTGCAGGCCGCGGCAGATCGCCAGCACCGGCAGCCCGGTCGCGAGCGCCGCGGACAGCAGCGCGGTCTCCGCCTCGTCGCGGCCCGGGTGGACCCGGCCGGTCCGCGGGTGCGGCGCGGCACCGTACCGCGCGGGCTCGATGTCGCCGCCGCCCGCCAGCACCAGGCCGTCCAGCCGGTCCAGCGCGCCGCCGATGCCGGCCACCGGCGGCAGCACCAGCGGCACTCCACCGGCCCCCACCACCTGGTCCACATACCGCTGCGGCAAAAGGGTGGCGGGCATGTCCCAGCCGGCCCACTTCGCCTGCTCGGGGTATCCGGTGATGCCGATGACGGGTCGCATGAACGGAGGCCCTCCAATGGTCGGGAGCGATGGCTGGGCACGCGGCCGTGCGAAAGTCGTGAGCCTGTCACACCTCGGGGAACCACACCCGGGGATTGCCGTTAACCGACGGAGAAAGGGAATCTGCTTGACCCCGGACGGCCGAGCCCTGGCCCGACGGTGGGCCGAGCGGTCGGCCGTGGCGGGGTAGATCCTTCTTCGGGACGGACCGGGGGTGCGCATGGCGGACGGCGGCAGCAGGCTCACGGTGCTGATCGCGCTGGGGGCGAACCTGGGGATCGCGGTGGCGAAGGCCGTGGCCGCGGCGATCACCGGGTCGGCCGCGATGGCCGCCGAGGCGGGGCACTCGGTGGCCGACTCGGTCAACGAGGTGCTGTTGCTCGCCGGGTTACGGCGCAGCGCGCGGCCCGCGGACCGCCGGCACCCGCTCGGGTACGGGCAGGAGCGCTACATCTGGTCGTTGCTCGTGGCCGTGACGATCTTCGGCATGGGCGCGTTGTTCGCCTTCCTGCAGGGCTACGAGGCGCTCGTGTCGGGCGGCGAGCAGGAGGAGAGCCCGATCGTCGCCTACGTCGTACTGGCCATCTCGATCGCGCTCGAGGCCGTCTCCTGGACGCAGGCGTTCCACCAGGTCCGGGCCAGCGCCCGGGAGCACGAGCTGCCGCTGGGGCGCTATCTGTCCCGTACGGACGACCCGCCGTCGATCAGCGTGCTGCTGGAGGACTCGGCCGCGCTCATCGGCCTCTTCCTGGCGCTGGGCGGGGTGGCGTTGCACCAGGTCACCGGCTCGGCGTTCTGGGACGGGCTGGCGTCCATCCTGATCGGCGTGGTGCTGACCGCGGTCGCGCTCGCGCTGGGCCGGGTCAACCTGGGCCTGCTCAGCGGGCGGCAGGCGGATCCGCGGCTGGTGCGGTCGATCGCCGGGCGGCTCGCCGCGGCGCCCGAGGTGGAGGCCCTCGTCGACCTCGTCACGCTGACCACCGGGGCGGACCGGGTGCTGGTGTGCGCCCGGCTCGACTTCCGCGACACGCTGTCCGCCGGGGATCTCGAGGAGGCGTGCGTACGGATGTCCGCGGAGCTGCGCGCGGCGCACGAGGAGGTGGACGAGATCTTCATCGAGCCGGTGCCGCGGGACAACGCGGTGCTGCGCAGCCGCATAATCGGCAGGTACGGTCGCCTCCCGCACGCCGACGGCACGTAACCTCAGGTCCCGTGAGACCGACGGAACACGACACGCCCGCGCCGGAGGGGTCGGCGTGGGAGGGCCCAGCGCCGAGGCGTCAGGTGTGGGCGGCGTACCGGCGGGGCCTCGCCGTGGTGGTCGTCGTGGTGGCGGCGGTGGCGGTCGCGGTGCTGGTGAGCGCGTACGTGGACGCGGACGCGCTGCGCGGATGGGTGCGCGCCGCCGGACCGCTCGCGCCCGCCGCTTTCGTGGCGCTCTACGTGCTCGGATCGCTGATCATGGTGCCCCGGCCGCTGCTGAACGCGACGGCGGGCGTGCTCTTCCCCGTCCCGCTGGCGATCGCGCTCGCGCTGGCCGCGGTGCTGCCGGCCGCCCTGGTGCCGTTCCTGATCGCGCGCCGGCTCGGCCGCGCCGCGGTCGCGGACCGTCTCGCCGCCGGGCGGGTCGGCCGCGTTGACCTGGCCCGGTACGACGCCATGCTGGCCCGGCGCGGGTTCCTGGCGGTGCTCGCGCTGCGGCTGTCGCCCGTCGTGCCGTTCGGCGCGGTGAACTGGCTGGCCGGGCTCAGCGCGCTGCGCCCGGCGCACTTCACGCTGGGCACCGCGCTCGGCACCCTGCCCTCCACGCTCCTCGCCGTCCTCGGCGCCGCCGGCCTCGTCACCTGGTTCGGCGGCTGACCACCACGCGACCGACGGCCGGGCGACCAGCGGCCCGGCGACTGCGGACACGGCGGCCCGGCGGACACAGCGGCGCGGACACGCCGGCCCGGCGGGCGCGCCGGTCTGCGGGCGCGGGGTTAGCGCGCGCGGGGGTTGGCGGTTTGGCGGGCGGTGGTGCGGATGCGGACGACGGTGGGTAGCCGGTCGGCGTCCAGGGCCTGACGCAGCCGGGGCAGTGCCTCGTCGTGCAGCCGCCGGATCGTGGGCCGCACGTCGGCCCGTTCGCCGACGGTGAGGTCGAGCCGGAGCGCGGGCCGGCCGGCGGGCCGCAGCAGGGCCGCCCGGCCGCGGACGACGTCCGGATACTCCGCCACCTCGTCGCCGATCGCGCCGGTCACGGCGGAGGCGGGCATCCGGGTGATACCGGCACCCTCCCGATCCACCTCGACCCGGCTCAGCGTGTCCCGGCGCCCCTGCGCCACCAGCCAGACCAGCGCGAACAGCGCGAGGACCACCGCCGCGAGGGCCACCGCCTGCCAGAACCACGGCTCCCCGGCGACATAGCCGCGCACCCCGTCGCCGAGGATCGGCTCGTGTGGCCGCGTTCGCCCGAGGCCTCCCGTTCCCCGGGCGAACGCGAGCACACCGCCGGCCAGCAGCAGCAGGCCGACGAGTCCAAGGCCGAACCGGTTCAGGAACGCGTTGTGCCGCCTCACCCGGCACCTCCGGACACGACGATCCGTACCTTCGGCATCCGTACCGGGGCGAGCTCCACCAGCCGCGCGGTCACGGCGCGCCGCACACCCGCAGCGGGCTCGCCGGGCTCGGAGGAACCCCCGCGTACGTACACGGTGACCGTACGGCGGCGCAGCCGTACCCGGGACTCGCCGACGCCGGGCACCGCGGCCGCCGCGGCCTCGAGCGCGTGCCGCAGCCCGGCCCGGGAGAGCCCGACGACGAGGTCCGGATCGTCGGTGGCCAGTGGCACCATCCGCGGCCGCCCCGGGACGAGCGCGACCAGCAGCAGCCAGAGCCCGGCCAACGCGATCACCGCGGACGCGCCGAGCATCACGGGATCGTCGAAGCGGTACGCACGGGCGAGCTCACCCAGCCGCTCGTACGGCACCAGGCGCAGCGGCCGCCCCATCAGCCAGGAGATCACCTCGGCCGCGGTCAGCGCGGACACGGTGAGCAGCACCGCGGCGACGACCAGCGCGGTCCCGGTACGGCGCGGCCGGAACACGCGCACCGCCCGGCGTGCCGCGCGGCGGGCCGTACGCGCGTCGGCGAGCCGCGCGGACGGCCCCGTAACGAGCGGCTCCGTGGACGGCCCCGCCGGTTCCGCGGCCGGCCCGGGCTCGGCGGCCCGCCCTTCGTACAACGCGGTCACCGCACCCGCTCCCGGTCGAGCCGGACGACCTCGATCCGTACGTCGTCCACCGCCAGCCCGGTCAGCGCACCGAGCCGCTCCCGTACGTGCGCGCGCACCGCACGGGTGGTGGCCAGCACGGAGTGCGGATAGGCCACGGAGACGCCGAGCCGCACGGTGGTGACCCCACCGTCCACGACCGCCGCGCACCGCGCGCCACCCTCGCCGCCGAGCCGTCCGGGGACCCCGCCGACCGCGTCGACCTCGGTGGCGAGGTACGCGGCCAGCCGCGTGACGGCCCGATCGCGGAACCGCAGCCGCCCACGCTCGGCGGCCGCGGTCACGGGCGCTTCCCGAACAGCTGGCCGAGGCTCAGCTCGCCCTCCATAACCCGGCCGATGAGGAACCCCACAAGGCCGAGGATCAGCACGATGAAGAAGGCGCCGAAGCCGCCGAAGGCCGCCGCGAACCCCAGCACGGTGCCGAACGCCAGGCCCACCACCGGCCACGACATCATGTGTTCCATCTCTCCCCCGCTCCGCGCCGAGCTCCGGCGCGCATGGATCAGCGCACGCGTCCCGCCCGCTCGCGGCGCCAGCGATGCCGGCGCAGCGAACCGGCCACCCATCGCGCCACGCCCCGCCGCCGGCGGTGCACCAGGATCGGCGCGGCGTCGCCTCCGGGCCGCCGCCGCATGCGTTCCAACCCGGCCGCGAACGCCTCGGGGTCGCCGCCCCGGTCGGGGTGGTTGGCCTTCACCCAGGCCCGGAACTCGCGGCGCGCCGGGTCGCTCATCACGCACCTCCGCCACCGGTGTCGGCGGGCACCGCGAGGTCGGCCACCACCACGGTCACCGTGCGCCCCGCGCTGAGCGGCCGTACGACGGCGCGCACCCGTTCGGCGAGCGGCGGCAGCGGCCGGCCGTACTCGGCGACGATGTCCACCTCGACCTCGTCGTCGCGTACGGCGACCCCGTCCACCCGCTCCCCCGGCAGGTACGTCGCCACCACGCCGAGCGGGCCCGCGGTCAGGCCGGCCACGCCGGGCACCCCCAGGACGGCCGTGGCGATCGTGCGCGGCAGCTCACCGGTCACTGGACCCGGGGCTCCTTCGCCATGGCGCCGTTCTCCTTGCCCCCGTTGCCCCGGCCGTCGTCCTCGGGCGCCTCGTCGTCGGGCAGGTGGATGTCGTCGACGGTGATGTTCACCTCGGTGACCTCGAGCCCGCACATCTTCTCGACGGAGGCGATGACGCTGCGCCGTACGCCGGCCGCGAGGTCCGGGATGGACACCCCGTACTCCACGACGAGGTCGATGTCGACCGCGGCCTGCCGCTCGCCGACCTCGACGGCCACGCCCTGGGCGACACCCTTGCCGACCCCGGGGATGCGCTCCCGGACCATGCCGAGCGCCCGCGCGCCGCCGCCCATCCGGAAGACGCCGGACATCTCACGGGCGGCCATGCCGGCCACCTTGGCCACCACCTCGTCCGCGATGGTGGTCCGGCCCTGGGCGCTGACCAGCGCGCCGCGCGGCTCCTGCTGCTTGGGTACGGCGGCCGGCTCGTCCTCGCCCTGCCGGCCGGCCGATGTCTGTTTGACCTTGGCCTCGGTCACACGCTGCTCCCCCCGTGTGGCGCGCCCGCGACCGGCGCGCAGTCCCCCGTGCCGCTAATTACCCAGAGTCGCCATCCGTACGCTTATCGTCGCGATCCTCGCAGGACCAGGCATTTCCAGCCCACCTCTATACCCTTAGGGGGTAGGGGTTGCGTTATGGTGGAACCCGTGGCAATCTAGGCCTACAGATACCCCCTAGGGGTATGAAGCAATAGCAAGGCCGAGGGGAAGCGGATCATGAACACCCCGATCAAGCTGGGGGCCTACGCACTGGGCCTCGTGGTCGTCTTCGGCGGCACGTTCGCCGTCGGCGGCCTGGTGGGCCCGCAGGGCACCACCGCGAAGGCGCCCGGCGCCCACGCCACGCACGGCGGCACGGAACAGGCCGCCAGGACCGCCTCCGTCCCCGGTGGCCTGCAGGTCTCCCAGGACGGATACACGCTGGTCCCGGAGACCACGACGGTCACCCCCGCCGAGCGCGCCGACTTCCGGTTCACCGTGACCGGCCCCGACGGCAAGCCCGTCACCCGCTATACGAAGCTGCACGGCAAGTGGCTGCACCTGATCGTGGCGCGCCGCGACATGTCCGGCTTCCAGCACGTGCACCCCTCGCTCGGCGCGGACGGCGTCTGGTCCGTGCCGCTCGAGCTGCCCGACCCGGGGGTGTACCGGTTCTTCACCGACGTCCAGCCCGAGGGCGTGAAGGAGCAGCTCACGCTGGGCACCGACATCACCGCCCCGGGGGACTACCAGCCCGAGCCGCTGCCCGCCGCGGCACCTGTCGCCACCGTCGGCGACTATGCGGTACGACTTGAGGGAGCGCTCACCCCGGGCCGGTCCAGCCGGCTCAAGCTCACCGTGGAGAAGGACGGGCGGCCGGTCACCGACATCCAGCCGTACCTGGAGGCGTACGGTCATCTGGTCGCGCTGCGCGAGGGCGACCTGGCCTACCTGCACGTGCACCCCGACGGGGAGCCGGGCGACGGGCGCACCCGCCCCGGGCCCGGGATCACCTTCTTCGCCGAGGTGCCGAGCACCGGGACGTACCGGCTGTACCTGGACTTCAAGCACGGCGACAAGGTGCGGACCGCCGAGTTCACGGTGCGTACGGCGGGCGCCGCGGCCGCGCCGGAGCAGCCGTCCGGCGAGGCGAGCGAGGGAGCAGGGGGTGGCGAGGGCCATGGCGACCACACGCACTGATGGGCCGTACGGAAACGAGAACCGCGACGCACGCGAGGGAGGGGCGATGACCACCGGCACCACGTCCGGGCGGATCGAGCTGACGATCGGCGGCATGACCTGCGCCTCGTGCGCCGCGCGCGTCGAGCGGAAGCTCAACAAGCTCGAGGGCGTGACCGCGAGCGTCAACTACGCCACGGAGAAGGCCAAGGTCGAGTACCCCGAGGGGGTCTCCACCGAGGATCTCATCGCGACCGTCGAGCAGGCCGGCTACACCGCGGAGCCGCCCCAGCCGCCGCGCTCCGAGCGCGACCCGGCCGCCGGTGAGACCGAGGACGACACGCTGCGCCCGCTCCGGCAGCGCCTGTTCACCTCGGTTGCGCTGGCCATCCCGGTCGTGGCCATGGCGATGATCCCCGCGCTGCAGTTCACGTACTGGCAGTGGCTGTCGCTCACACTCGCCGCCCCGGTGGTCGTGTACGGCGGCTGGCCGTTCCACAAGGCCGCCTGGACCAACCTGCGGCACGGCGCCGCCACCATGGACACGCTCGTCTCGCTGGGCACGATCGCCGCGTTCGGCTGGTCGCTGTGGGCGCTGTTCCTCGGCTCGGCCGGCGAGCCGGGCATGACGCACGGCTTCGAGTTCTCGATGACCCGGAGCGACGGGTCCGCCAACATCTACCTCGAGGCCGCCGCCGGGGTGACCGCGTTCATCCTGGCCGGACGGTACTTCGAGGCCCGGTCCAAGCGCCGGGCCGGCGCCGCCCTCCGGGCGCTGCTCGAGCTGGGCGCCAAGGAGGTCTCCGTCGTCCGGGACGGCCAGGAGGAGCGGATCCCCGTCGACGCGCTGGCCGAGGGCGACGTGTTCGTGGTCCGGCCCGGCGAGAAGATCGCCACCGACGGCGTCGTCACCGAGGGCACCTCCGCGGTGGACGCCTCGATGCTGACCGGCGAGTCCGTACCGGTCGAGGTGGGGCCCGGCGACACCGTGGTGGGCGCCACCGTCAACGCGGGCGGACGGCTGCTGGTGCGCGCCACCCGGATCGGCGCCGACACCCAGCTGGCGCAGATGGCGCGGCTGGTGGAAGAGGCGCAGACCGGCAAGGCCGAGGCGCAGCGCCTGGCGGACCGGATCTCCGGCGTCTTCGTGCCGGTCGTCATCACGCTCGCGGCCGCCACGCTCGGCTTCTGGCTGGGCACCGGTGGCGGCGCGGCGGCGGCCTTCACCGCCGCGGTGGCCGTGCTGATCATCGCCTGCCCGTGCGCGCTGGGCCTGGCCACCCCGACCGCGCTGATGGTCGGTACGGGCCGCGGCGCGCAGCTGGGCATTTTGATCAAGGGCCCGGAGGTGCTGGAGTCCACCCGCCGCATCGACACGATCGTGCTGGACAAGACCGGCACCGTCACCACCGGCACCATGGTCCTCGCCGAGGTGCGGACGACCGAGGGCGTGACCGAGGAGGAGGTGCTGCGGCTGGCCGGCGCGCTGGAGGACTCCTCCGAGCACCCCGTCGCGCGGGCGATCGCGGCCGGTGCGCGGCAGCGCGCGGGCAGGCTCGGCACCGCCGAGGACTTCACGAACGTGCCGGGCCTCGGCGTGCAGGGCGTGGTGGACGGGCACGCGGTGCTCGTCGGCCGCCCCGGGCTGCTCGCCGACTGGTCCCAGCACCTCACCCCGGAGCTGGAGCGGGCCATGGCGCGGGCCGCGGAGCGCGGGCACACCGCCGTCGCGGTCGGCTGGGACGGCGCCGCGCGCGCGGTGATCACCGTGGCGGACCAGGTGAAGTCCGGCTCCGCCGCGGCCGTGGCCAGGTTCAAGGAGCTCGGGCTGCGCCCGATCCTGCTCACCGGGGACGGCGAGGCGGTGGCCCGTACGGTGGCCGCCGAGGTGGGCATCGACGAGGTGATCGCCGAGGTGCTGCCGCAGGACAAGGTGGACATCGTACGGCGGCTGCAGGGCGAGGGCCGTACGGTCGCGATGGCCGGCGACGGGGTCAACGACGCCGCCGCGCTGGCCCAGGCCGACCTCGGGCTGGCCATGGGCACCGGCACCGACGTGGCGATCGAGGCGAGCGACCTCACGCTCGTCCGCGGTGATCTGCGGGTCGCCGCCGACGCCATCCGGCTCGCCCGGAGCACCCTGGCCACGATCAAAGGCAACCTGGTCTGGGCCTTCGCCTACAACGTGGCCGCGCTGCCGCTGGCGGCGGTCGGGCTGCTCACCCCGATGATCGCGGGCGCCGCGATGGCGTTCTCCTCGGTCTTCGTGGTCAGCAACAGCCTCCGGCTGCGCCGCTTCCGGCCGTACGACCGGGACGGCGCCGCCGCGCCCTGACTCGGCGCCTCCTGATTGTCGGCGGGCTCGGATAGCCTGCGGCGGACAGGAGGCTTCTAGGGGGTGGGTCCGCGTGATCACACGCAACGGGGCGGTGCGCGACGACGCCGAAGCCGCGGCCACGACCGGGCCCGGGCAACCGCCCGAGCCCGGTCTGCAGGATCCGTGCGAGGAGCGGGAGCTCGTCGGTGACCGGCTGCGGGACGGCATCGACGGGCCCCGGCTCGACGTGTTCCTCACCGGCACGGTGTTCATGGACATGATCTTCACGGGGCTGCCCGGGCTGCCCCCGCCGGGCACGGAGATGTACAGCGAGGGCCTCGGCTCGGCGCCGGGCGGCGTCGCCAACCTCGCCGTGGCGATGAGCCGGCTCGGCCTCAACGTGGGGCTCGCCGCCGGGTTCGGCGACGACATGTTCGGTCAATATCTCTGGCGCACCCTGTCCGAGCAGGAGGGTGTCGACCTGTCGCACGCGCGGCGGCTGCCGCAGTGGCCCACGCCGGTCACGGTCTCGCTGGCCTACGACGCCGACCGCGGCATGGTCACGCACCACCGGCCGCTGCCGATCGACGCGCACGAGCTCGTGGCGCGTCCGCCGCGCGCCAAGACCTGCTTCGTGGAGCTCGACTCGGGCGTGCCGGAGTGGGCGCTGCGCATGCGCGGCGCGGGCGCCCGGGTCTTCGCCGACGTGGGGTGGGACGCCACCGGCACCTGGTCGCCCGACGTGCTCGGCCTGCTCGGCCAGGTCGACGTGTTCATGCCGAACGCGATCGAGGCCATGTCCTACACCCGCACCAACGATCCGGAGGCGTCGCTGCGCGCGCTCGCCGAGCTGGTGCCGGTCGTGGTGGTGAAGATGGGCGGCCGGGGGGCGATCGCGGTGGACGGCACCACCGGTGAGCGCGCGAGCGCCCCGGCGCTGCCGGTCAACGCGCTGGATCCCACCGGCGCGGGCGACGTGTTCGGCGCCGCGTTCACGTTCGGCACGCTGGCCGAGTGGCCGCTGGACCAGCGGCTGCGCTTCGCCAACCTGTGCGCCGGGCTGTCCGTGCGGCACTACAGCGGCTCGCTCGGCTCGCCCTGCTGGGGCGAGATCGCCGCGTTCGGCGAGGCCGACGAGGTGCCGCACGATGTGCTGGAGGACTACGGCTTCCTCGTGGACTACATCCCCGCCGCAGCCGACGACGACGTGCTACGGGCCAGCCCCACCGTCGGCTACGGCACGTCCATCGAGACCGAGGGGGCCTGAGGAATGGCGGTACGGATCGCGATCGTCGGCGCGGGCAGCGGCTACATGCCCGGGGTGATCCGCGGGCTGCTGCACCGCTCCGCCGACCTGGCCGGCTCCGAGCTGGTCTGCCACGACACCAACGCCGAGCACCTGGAGCTTATGGCCCGGCTGGCGCGCGGCATGTTCGCGGCGCGCGGCGCCGACTTCACGGTCCGTACGGAGACCACTCTGAAGGCCGCGCTGGACGGCGCCGACTTCGTGTTCACCACGTTCCGGCCGGGCGGGCTGCCGGGCCGGCACCTGGACGAGTCGATCCCGCTGCGGCACGGCGTGGTCGGGCAGGAGACGGCCGGCCCCGGCGGTTTCCTGATGGCCTGCCGGTCCGTCCCGGTGCTGCTGGAGATCGCGCGGGTGCTGGAGGAGGTGGCGCCGGACGCGTGGATCGTCAACTACACGAACCCGACCAACATCGTCACCGACGCGGTGAGCCGGCACACCGGCGCGCGCATCATCGGCCTCTGCGACCAGAACATCGGCGACACCGAGATGTGGGCGGAGCTGCTCGGGCTGCCCGCCGACGGCCTGGAGATCGACTGGATCGGGCTGAACCACGCGACCTGGGCGGAGCGCGTACGGCTGCGCGGCGACGACATCTCCGCCGAGGTGGCGGCCCGGCTGGCCACGCTGGGCCCGCCGGACGCCGCGGCCACCCCGCACCGCGACCCGATCCGGATGGCCGAGGTGGGCCGGGCGCTGGGCGTCCTGGTCAACTCCTACTCGAAGTACTACTTCTTCCACGACGACGTGGTGGCGGAGCTGCGGGCCAAGGGCACCACCCGCGCGCAGGACATCATGGCCATGCTCTCCGGCTACTACGCGGGGATCGCCGAGCAGGCGGCGCTGCCCGACCCGGACCCGAGCGGCGAGCGGGGCGGCGGCGAGCACGGCGAGTTCGCGGTCGATACGATCTGCGCGATCGCCGGCGACGAAGGCCGCCGGATGATCGTCAACACGCGTAACCGGGGGGCGATCGCGGATCTGCCAGACGACGCGATCGTTGAGGTGCCGGCGGTGGTCGGGCGCGGGGGGCCGACGCCGCTGGTGATGGGTGGCCTGCCGGGGCCCGTCCGGGGTCTCACGCAGGCCGTCCACGCCTACGAGCGGCTGGCCGCGGACGCGGCGGTGACCGGCGACGAGCGGGTCGCCCTGCGCGCCCTGATGGCTCATCCGTTCGTGCGCAGCAAGCGCGTGGCGGAGGCGATCCTCGCCGAGGGGCTCGCCGCGCACCGCGCGGATCTACCTCAGTTCCGCGGCACGCCCGCGGCGGCGGAAGGAGTCCCTCGACCATGACCCAGCGCCCCCAGCGCTCACGGCGCCCCCGGCGCGCCGGCACGGCGATCGCGGCGTCGGCCGCCGCCGTGCTCGTCGCGCTCACCGCGGCCTGCGCACCCGGCTCCGGCGGCGACGCCGGCAACGCCAAGGCCCCCAGCAGCGTCAGCACCGACATTTCGAAGGCGGGCGACGTCACCCTGACCGTCTGGGACCAGGAGGTCCGCGGCGGCCAGAACGAGCAGATCGAGGCGCTCAACGCGGCGTTCCAGAAGAAGTACCCGAACGTCACGATCAAGCGCACGTCCAAGGAGTTCACCGACCTCAAGACCACGCTGCGGCTCGCCCTGTCCGGGCAGAACCCGCCCGACGTGGTGCAGGCGAACCAGGGGTACGGCGACATGGGCGCGTTCGTGAAGGCGGGCATGCTGGTGCCGCTGAACAAGTACGCGGACGCGTACAAGTGGCGCGACCGCTACCCCAAGACGCTGCTCGCCCTGAACAGCTTCACCCCCGACGGCAAGACCTTCGGCTCCGGCGAGCTGTACGGGCTGTCCCAGGCGGGCGAGATGGTGGGCGTCTACTACAACAAGGAGAAGCTCTCCGAGCTCGGCATCCAGCAGCCCAAGACCTGGGCGGACTTCGAGGCCGCGCTGCGGAAGGCCAAGGACGCCGGCGAGCTGCCGATCGCGTTCGGCAACTCCGACGGCTTCCCCGCCATCCACGAGTACGGCGTGCTCCAGGCCCAGACCGCGGGCAAGGACGCGGTGCGCAAGCTCGTCTTCGGCCAGGGCGGGGCGTGGACCGACGCGCCGAACACGCAGGCCGCCACGACGCTCAAGACCTGGAACGACAAGGGCTTCCTCACCAAGGACGCGAACGGCGTGTCCTACGACGACTCCTGGCAGGACTTCGCGGACGGCGAGGGCGTCTTCGTGATCGCCGGCACCTGGCTGGTGCCGGAGTTCGAGAAGCGGGGCATGGGCGACAAGATCGGCTTCATGCTCCCGCCGCCCGCGCAGGCCGGCGCGGCCTCGGCCACCACCGGCGGTGAGGGCCTGCCGTTCGCGGTGACCTCGAAGTCCAAGCACCCCGACGTGGCCGCCGCCTACCTGAACTTCCTGACCTCGCCGGAGGCCATGGACGTGCTGGTGGACAACGACGTGCTGCCCGCGGTCACCCCGGCGAGCAAGCGCCCCGGGGGCGGGCTGCCCGGCGAGGTGTACGCGGCCTGGGAGGCCTCCGCCAAGAGCGACGGCCTGGTGCCGTACCTCGACTACACGACGCCCTCCTTCTACGACACGCTCTCCGCCGAGCTGCAGAGGCTGCTGGGCGGCAATGCCTCGCCCGAGCAGGTCATGCAGGCGGCGCAGAAGGACTACGACGACTTCACGAGCTGAGTGAGCGCCACCACCGGCCCGCGCCCGGACGAGGAGTCCGCGGCGCGGGCCACCACCGCCACGGCCTCCGTACGGGAGGCCGCCCGCCCGTCCGGGGCGCGCCCGCCCGGCGCGCCCCGGCGCATCGGGTACCTCTACGTGCTGCCCGCGCTGCTCGTCTACGCGGCGTTCCTGCTCTGGCCGCTGCTGCACGGGGCATGGATCTCGCTCTACGCGTGGGACGGCCTCAGCGTCGGCACGTTCGTCGGCCTGGCCAACTACGTGGAGGTGTTCACCGACGAGGAGCTGCGGGCGAGCCTTGGGCACGCGCTGTTCCTCGTGCTGTTCTACGCGGTGCTGCCCTGCCTGATCGGGTTCGTGCTGGTGGCGGCCATGTCCCGGGCGCGGGTGCGCGGGCTGACCTTCTTCCGTACCGTGCTGTTCCTGCCGCAGGTGGTGGCGATGGTCGCGGTCGCGGTGATCTGGAAGTGGATCTACGCGGCGGACGGCCCGCTGAACGCGGTGCTCGGCCTCGTGGGCCTCGACCGTGCCTGGCTGGGTGACTTCACGTTCGCCCTGCCGGCGATCGGGCTCATCGGCACCTGGGTGGAGATCGGCCTCGTCATGGTGCTGTTCATGGCCGGCGTGCAGAAGATCCCGATGGAGCTGTACGACGCGGCGCGGGTGGACGGGGCCGGTCCGGTACGCGAGTTCCTCACCGTCACCCTGCCCGGGCTGCGGCGGGAGCTGTCCGTGGCGCTGACCCTGACCACGGTGGCGGCGCTGCGCAACTTCGACCTGGTGTGGAACACGACCGGCGGCGGGCCCGGCACGAACACCCGGGTGCCCGCGTACCAGGTCTACAACCAGGCCTTCAGCGAGGGCGAGGTGGGCCTTGCCTGCGCGATCGGCCTCGTCATCGCGGCCGGGGTGTTCGCGTTCAACGTGGGCCTGACCCGGCTGGTGGAGGGCCGCCGATGACGACGAGCCGCGCCGAGCGCGCCTTCAACTACACCGTGCTCGCGATCTTCTCCGTGATCGCGGCGTTCCCGCTGCTGGGCGTGGTCTGGCTGGGCCTGCGGGTGCGCACCACCGACGTGATGGGCATCCCGGTGCCCACCGGCGCCTCGTTCGGCGCGATCGCCGAGGCCTGGCAGCGCGGGCACTTCGCCACATACCTGACCAACAGCGCGTTCGTCGTGGTCGTGGTGGTGCTGGTGGCGGTGCTGCTGTCCATCCTGGCCGGGTACGCGCTCGGCACCATGGACCTGCCCGGCGGGAACGCGCTGTTCTACCTGTTCCTGCTCGGGCTGATGGTGCCGACCGAGGCGCTGGTCATCCCGCTCTTCTTCGACCTGCGGTCGTTCGGGCTCGACAACTCCTTCCCCGGGCTGATCCTGCCGCAGATCGCGCAGTCGCTCTCCTTCGGCACGTTCTGGATGCGGGCGTACTTCCGCAGCGTGCCGGGCTCGCTGATCGAGGCCGCGCGGATGGACGGGGCGGGCTCCTGGACCACGCTGTGGCGGGTGCTGGTCCCGGTGGGGCGGCCCGCCGTGGTCACGATGATCGTGCTGATCTTCATGTGGACCTGGAACGAGTTCCTGCTCGCGCTGGTCATCATGGGCTCCCGGGAGGACCTGCGGACCGCGCCGCTCGGCCTGTCCTTCTTCCAGGGCCAGTTCGTCTCCGACTACGACCTGCTCGCCGCCGGCGCCGGGATCGTCGCGCTGCCCGTGATGGTCGTCTACGTCTTCCTGCAACGGCACTTCATCGCCGGCATGCTCTCCGGCGCCCTCAAGGAGTGACCCGAGGGCTAGGAAACGCCGGGGTTTTGGGCGATTCTGGTCGGGTTCGCCTTCGTGATCTAGGAGCCCCCGTGCGCAGATCCGTCTCCCGGGCCGTACCGCTCGCGGCCCTCATCCTCGGCATGTCCGGGCTGGCGGTGCCGGCCGCCCAGGCCTCCGAGGCGCCCACCACGGCCCGGCCCGCGGACGGCGACCTCGACGTGCTGTTCGTCGGGGCGCACCCGGACGACGAGGCGGGCACGCTCTCCACGATCGGCCAGTGGGTGGACTCCGGCCTGCACGCCGGGGTGCTCACCATCACCCGCGGCGAGGGCGGCGGCAACGCGGTCGGTACGGAGGAGGGCCCGGCGCTGGGGCTGCTGCGCGAGGCCGAGGAGCGGCGGGCGGTCGGCAAGGCCGGCGTCGCCGACGTGCACGACTTCGACCTCGTCGACTTCTACTACACGGTGAGCGCGCCGCTCACCGACGAGGCGTGGGGGCACGAGGCCGCGCTGGCGAAGGCCGTACGGCTGCTGCGCGAGACCCGGCCCGAGGTGGTCGTCACCATGGAGCCGGCTCCGCTGCCCGGCCAGCACGGCCACCACCAGATGGCCGGGCGGCTCGCGGTGGAGGCGTACGAGAAGGCGGCCGACCCGAAGGCGTTCCCGGGGCAGATCACCGGCGAGGGCCTGAAGCCGTGGCGGGCCAAGCGCCTGTTCCTGCACCGGGCCGACCTGAAGAGCCAGGTCACCGGGCCGGACTGCGTGAAGCCGCAGCCCACGGACCCGAGCGCCGACGTGTACGGGGTCTGGTCCGGCGCGAAGGCGCCGTCCGGCAAGACCTGGGCGCAGGTCGAGCGTGAGGCGCAGCGCGAGTACGTCAGCCAAGGCTGGGGCGGGTTCCCCGACGTGCCCGCGGACCCGGCCAAGCTGGGTTGCGACTACCTGACCCAGGTGGACAGCCGGGTCCCGTACACCCGCGACGCCACCGGCGTGGGCGCTCCGCTGGAGGGGGCGATTCGGGCCGCGGACGGCGCGCCGCCGCTGGGCACCGAGTTCTTCCTGACCACGGACTCCTTCGAAGCGACGCCCGGCGGGTCGTTCACGGTGACCGCACACGCCCGCGCGCCGCGCGACCGCGACCTGCCGCGCGCCCGCGTCGAGCTGCAGGTCCCGGCCGGCTGGACGGTCACCGGCGACGGCCGCCTGGGCACCGTGGGCGACCGCGAGCGCACCGCGGCCTTCACCGTCACTCCCCCGGCCGGCGCGGACCCCGGGCGGGTCCGGCTCGGCGGCACGCTCAGCACCGCCGTGGGCAGCGGCGCCACCGGCGAGGCCGTCGAGGTACGGCCCGCGGTGACCGGCGCGCAGGAGCCCATTCCCCGGGTCGCCGACTTCGACGCCTGGGCCGAGGGCGCGGGGCAGCCGCAGCTCACCGGGCGGGTCAAGCGCGTCCTCACGCTCGGCTCGGGCGGCGAACGCGAGGTCACGATGGACCTGGACAACGCCTCGGACGCCGCGCGTTCCGGATCCGTACGGCTGGACCTGCCGGACGGGTTCGCCGCCGAGCCGGCCACCGCCCCATACGGGCCGATCGCACCCGGCGGGACCGGCGAGGTCACGTTCGCCGTGCGCAACACCGACGCCTCGCTGCCGACGGGCAACGCGGGCGGCGACGCGGGCGACTACGACTACACGATCACCACGACCTCCTCCGAGGGCGGCACGCACACCGCCGCCGCGGCGTTGGAGCTCGTACCCGTCGCCGAGTTCCCGCAGGCCGGCGCCGCGCCGACGGTGGACGGGGCGGCGGGCGAGGGCGAGTACACCGGCCCGGAGATCGACCTGTCCCGGCTCTGGGAGGGCGAGGCCTGCGCGTCGGCCGCCGACTGCTCGGCGACCGGGCGCGTCACCTGGCACGGCTCCGATCTGTACCTGCTGGTGGACGTCAAGGACGACACGATGGGCACGGTGCTGCCGCGGGAGGACTGCAAGCGGCACTGGCGTACGGACTCCGTGGAGATCGCCGTCGACCCGCGCGGCGACTCGGAGAACACCTCGACCACGTTCAAGACCGGGATCTTCCCGGCCACCGCCGAGGGCGGGCCGTGCTTCCAGCGGGACGCCGACAACCACCAGGGGCCGGGCGAGGAGACGGCGCCGGGCATGACGGTGGCGTCGAAGGTCACCGAGGGAACCGGGTACACGGTGGAGACCAAGATCCCCGGCTCGGTGCTGCCCACGGCGATCGACCCGGACCGCCTGGGGCTGAACGTCTTCGTGTACGACTCCGACACCCGTGACAAGACCGGGCAGACCCGGATCGGCTGGTCGACCTGGGGCGGGGTGCAGGGCGACCCCTACCGCTGGGGCCTGGTACGGCTGCCCGGCTACACCCCGCCGCCGGGCGCGCCCACCGAGCCGCCCGCGCCGGTCATGCCGAGTACGGCGGCCCGCAGCGTCGACTCACCGCAGTCGATCCTGCAGGCGGCCCGCACCGGCGTCCCACTCGCCGCCGGCCCGGCCGCACCGCGCGCCGCCACCGGCCGGATCTCCGGCCGCCCAACGGTCTCCGACGGCTCGGTGACCTTCACACTGGCGTCCACCGGCGCAGGGACCGCACACGTCTACGTCTGGGACCCGCAACAGGGCACGCTCGGCTCCGCCAAGGAGGAGATCACCACCGCCGGCCGCCACCGCCTCACCGTGGAGGCGTCCCCCGAACCGGACAGCGTCCTACTCGTCGCCTTCGAATCCGCCGAGTCCGGCACCGAGAGCAGCGCGGCCGCCCTCCGCTGACCGGTCTTGCCCCGACTCTCCGGCCCCGGCGGAACGGCGTCCGCCGGGCCCGCGCGGTCACCGTGGCGGGTCGACGGAGCCGAAGGGGTCCGTGCCGCGGATCGACCAGTCCACGAGGAGCAGCGCGATGTCACCGGCCACGTACGACCTGCGGAGTCGCGCCTCCATCGGGACGCCGCGGTCCACCAGGTAGCGGAAGGCGGCGGTCCGGTCGGGGCCGGCGGCCGGGCGCCCGGGGACCGGAATGAGGACGCCCTGGTCCTCGTACAGCCGGTCGAGGGCCTCGACGTCGCCGGAGTTGAAGGCTGCGGCGAAGGCCTGGAGATGGCGGACGAACTCGTCGTCGGTGGCCGCGGAGAAATGGTCATGATTTGTCGTCATGACTCGAACAGCGTACCGCGCCGACCCTGGACAAGCCGGTCAACGACGCGCTCGCGCCCCTCCCCGGCGCCCGCCCGACTCGCTCCCACGGACGAGTGACCCAACAGCCCCTATCTTGGGAGCACTCGCACTCGAATGCGTTGGTGCAGGTGGCACCACCCCTGCACTTGACGTTCACCTAACAGGTAAGACATGTTACCTGTTATGCGAACGTCTGCCCTGCTACCCCTGCTGCGCTCGCAGCTCCAAGGCGACCTGCTGGCCCTGCTCTACCTTCACCCAGAGCAGGAGTACAGCCTCACCGATGTGGCGCGAATGACCGGGGCCACGGTCAAGAACGTTCAGCAGGAAGCCTCCCGGCTGGTCCGGGCAGGTTTCGTGAAGGATCGCCGTCATGGCCGGTTGCGTCTGATCAGCGCCGTCACCGACGGTCCCTTGACTGGCGCGCTCACCGACCTACTGGCGCTCACCTACGGCCCCCTGCCAGTGCTACGGGACGAACTGGCCGGGCTCTCCGGCATCGAAGATGCCTACATCTACGGCTCATGGGCGGCGCGTTACCAAGGCGAAGAGGGCCCCGTTCCAGCCGATGTCGATGTGCTGGCGGTCGGTTCCCCCAGCCTGGGCGATTTGGATGAGGTCGCCGAAAGATCCGAACAACGGCTCCATCGGGCCGTTAATATCCGCCGGGTCAGGCCACGGGCTTGGCACGAAACGGAGCCCGGCGATCCATTTCTCGCGACCGTCCGATCGCGCCCCCTGGTCCAGGTCTGGCCGGAGCGGCGGACATCGGGGGAGGATGAGCATGCGCTGGCAGCAAGGGCGTCCGGCGATCGAAGCGATGATCAAGGAGGGCCGGCTCCAACGCGTCCAGCCGAGCCGTGAGCAGGCCGAGAGGCTCCTCACACAAGCACGTGCCCACCTGAGTACGGCCGAGGGCGCCTGCCGGGCAGACCCCTGAGGGCGGATACGCATTGGCCTACGACGCCGCCCGCACGGCCCTCGCCGCCGTCCTGGAGAACCAAGGTCTCCGCGCCACCAGTGGCGGCCGGTTGCGGACGTGGTCGGGCGGGAGGGGTGGGGCGAGGGCTGTTGGAGCGCCGAGTCCGCGGGGGTGGATCATGGCGACGAAGGTCCATGCCGAGCATGTGGGGAGTTGCTGCGTGGTGCTCGGCCTCGTCTCCTCCAAGGTGCCGGCCCTGGAGGAGACGGACGAGCCGCGCCGCCGGATCGATGAGGCCGCGCCACCACCGCCGCCCAGGTCTGGGGCTGAGCGCTTAGGCGGACACCACCCCCGGGTGGCCGTCTTCGATGGTGAAGGTGGCGCGGTCGACGAGGGGGGCGCCGGGGCGGGTGACGAAGTCGACGGTGCGGTAGGTGGCGGTCCACGCGTCGCGGGTGACCACGTTGCGTACGTAGCCGCGCCGGCGGTTGATGTACTTGATGTGCGGGTTCTCGGCGAGCTGCACGAGGTCGCCGGGGTTCTGCTCCACGCCGTCGCCGCCGCTGGAGATCGAGGTCCCCACGAGCTCGGTGCCGACGGTGCGGGACGCCGCGTCGTTGAAGTCGGCCTTGATGTCGGAGACGTAGCTGGCGTGTACGTCCCCGGTGATCACGACCGGGTTGCGGGTCCCCGCCTCCGTGAGGTGGTCGCGGACCGCGTCGCGCTCGACCAGGTAGTCGTCCCAGGCGTCGTCGCTGAAGTTGGTGCCCGGCCCGGAGACCGTGTCGCGCTGGGAGAAGAAGACCTGCTGGGCCAGCACGTTCCAGCGGCCGGTACGGCCCGCGGTACGCCGGAACAGCCACTTCCTCTGCTCGGCGCCGAGGATCGTACGGTCCGGGTCGTCCCGCTGCTCGTCCGGCACCTGGTCGTCACGGTACTGCCGGGTGTCGAGCATGTAGAAGTCCATCAGGTCGCCGAACCGGAGCCGCCGGTACACCCGCATGTCCGGGCCCTTGGGGCGCTGCTCCCGGCGCAGCGGCATGTGCTCGTAGTAGACCTGGAAGGCGCGCGCCCGGCGCTCCAGGAAGACGGCCCGGTCCTGGTCCGGCTCGGTGTCCGGCTCGGAGATGTCGCTCGCCCAGTTGTTCTCCACCTCGTGGTCGTCGAAGACCAGCGCCCACGGGAACGCGGCGTGCGCGGCCTGCAGGTCGGGGTCGGAGCGGTACTGGGCGTGCCGTACCCGGTAGTCGGCCAGCGAGAAGATCTCGGACACCGGCAGGTGCCCGCGGCCGAGGCTCCCCTGAGCCGGGCCCTCATAGATGTAGTCGCCGAGGAACGCGACGAGGTCGAGGTCCTCGCGCGCCATGTGCGCGTACGCGGTGTAGTGCCCGTCCGGGCGGTTCTGGCAGCTCGCGAACGCGAAGGCGAACCGCTCCGGGGAGGAGCCGAGCCGCGGCGCGGTACGGGTCCGGCCCTCCGGGCTGATCTCGCCCTCGGCGCGGAACCGGTAGAAGTAGTCGGTCCCCGGCCGCAGGCCGGAGAGCTCGACGTGCACGGAGTGCCCCGACTCCGGACGCGCCACGCTCCGGCCCGACTGGGCGATCTTGCGGAAGCCCTCGTCGGCCGCGACCTGCCACTCCACGGTGATGTCGCGGTCCGGCATGCCGCCGCGCCCGTCCAGGGCGAGCGGTTCGGGTGCGAGGCGGGTCCACAGGACGACGCCGTCCGGCCACGGGTCGCCGGAGGCCACGCCGAGTGTGAACGGGTCGGAGATCCTCGGGGCGGCGGGGGCGGTCGTGGAGGTGGTGGCCCAGGCGGTGGACGGGAGCAGTACGGACGCGCCGGCGGCGGCGGCGGTACCGGTCAGGAAGACGCGGCGGGACGGGGATGCGTGCGGCATGCGGTGTCTCCTCGACACAGGGGGAGCCCGCGCCCGGGGGTGGGGGCGGGGGCGAGGCCCCAGGCGGACCGCATCCATCTCGTCACAAAGCCCGCAAATCACCCCAGTACCGCAAGATGAACCTTTGGCCCGGCAAACCGTCACTCACTTGAACGACACCTGAACCCCCAGGCAGACGGGGCGGAGGGGCGGGAGATCGGCCAGCGGGCCGGGGGCGCGCCCGCGCGGTGGCGGGAGAGGGGTCCGCGGGCCGGGAGCGCGCCCGCACGGTGGCGGGAGACGCCGAGGGCGGGCGCGCCCACCGCAGGGTCACGCGTAGCGGAGCTCCGTGCCCACGCCGGCCGCCTCCGCACGCTCCAGCACCAGCTGCGCGGTGGCCACGTCGGTCGTGGAAAGCCCGCGGTGCCAGAACAGGATGCGCTCGTCGTCGCGCTCCCGGCCGGGCTTCTTGCCGGCCACGATGTCGCCGATCTCGGCGTACAGGTTCGTCTCGCTGAGCCGCCCCGCGTCCAGGTGCGGGCGGAGCGCGCCGAGGTGACCGGCGCCGGACCGGGACTCGCGCCAGTTGTCCACCACGACCTTGTCGATCGCGTCGAGCAGGTCGACCTCGACCGCGCTCACGGTGCCGTACGGCACCACGAACACCCCGGGCCGCACATAACGCGTACGCACCAGCGGAGCGCGCTCGGTCAGCCGGGACGCCTCGACCATGATGTCCGCGCCCTCCAGCGCCTCCTCCGCGGTGTCCACCGCGCGCACCGGCTTGCCGAGGTGCTCGGTCAGCCGCGCCGCGAAGGACTCCCGGGACTCCGGCCGCCGGCTGGTCACCCGGATCTCCTCGAAGTCGAACAGCTCGTCCAGCAGCACCACGTTCCACCAGGCGCTGCCGCGAGCCCCGATGTGCCCGAGGATCTTGGAGTCGGGACGGGCGAGGTACTTGGCGCCGACCGCCGTCATCGCGCCGGTCCGCGCCTCGGTGATCAGCGTGTGCGCGCCCCCTCCTCGCCGGCGTCCGTCCGATGACTTTAGGGACGCCGCCGGGTCTTACCTCACAGCGGGTACGGATGGGACGAACTCGCCGCTACCGTGGCGCGCACGGCCCGGCGGGAAGCCGGCAGGGAGAAGGTGACGCGTGGGCACCGATGACGTCAGGGACGGCGTCGAGCTGACCAACCTCGACCAGCGGCTGTTCGACGGCGCGGAGGCGACGAAGCGCGACCTCGTCGACTACCTGGACGCGGTGGCGGAGCGGATGATCGCCGGGCTGGCCGGGCGGCCGCTGACCGTCATGCGGGTACGCCCGGGCCAGCAGCCGTTCATGCAGAAGAACCTGCCCAAGTACACCCCGGACTGGGTGCGCCGGGTGTCGATGTGGGCGGAGGCCTCGCACCGCGAGGTGTCGTACGCGCTCTGCGACGACCGCCGCACCCTGCTCTGGTTCGCCAACCAGCGCGCGGTGGAGTATCACCCGGCGCTGTTCCGGGAGGACCGCGGGGACCGGCAGACGCATCTGATCCTCGACCTGGACCCGCCCGAGGGCGACGACTCGTTCACCGCCGCCGTGCAGGGCGCCCGGCTCGTCCGCCAGGCCCTCGCCGACGACGGGCTCGACTGTGCCGTCAAGACCAGCGGCGCCAAGGGCGTGCACGTGTTCGTCCCGCTCGACCTGGAGGCGCCGTTCGAGGACGTGGCCGCGGCCTCCCGCGCGGTGGCGGCCCGGGCCGAGCGGCTCGACCCGGAACTGGCCACCACGGCGTACATCAAGGCCGACCGCGGCGGCAAGGTCTTCCTGGACGCGACCCGGGCGGCCGGCGCCACCGTGGCCGCCGCCTACAGCCCGCGCATCCGCCCGGGCACGCCGGTGTCCTTCCCGCTGGGCTGGGACGAGCTCGACGACGTACGGCCCGGTGACTTCACAGTCCGTACGGTGCCCCGACTGCTCGGCGATCGCGACCCCTGGGCGGAGCATATGCCGCCGCCTCAGGCGCTGCCCGAGGACCTCGTCGCGGAGGGCCACACGATCCCGATCGCCCGGGTCCAGGCCATGCACGAGGGCAAACGCCGCGCCCGCGCCAAGCGGACCTGACCTCGAACCCGGGCGCCCGGGGCGCTCGGCCCCGGGCGTCGGATCGCGGTACGGACGGACGTCATCAGGGACAGTTGCTGGACTCCAGGACGACGTCGTAGCCGTGTTCGCTGTTGTAGTCCACCGCGCCCATCGCGCAGTTGTTCGCCGGCGAGTAGATCATGTTGCCCCAGTGCGTTCCGGCCCCGATGGGACGCGGAACCGCGAAGTTGGCCCAGACCTCGCGGTTGATGTCCGAGACATCGATCTGCAGCTTGGTACGGCCGCTGGGCCAGTTGCGGACCCGCACCCAGTTGGTGTCGCACCGGTTCGACCAGCGGAGCTCGAAGACCACGGTACGGCCGCCGACCGTCCGCGTGGTCATCCGGCGGGCCCGGGTCAGATGCTTCACGGACAACGGACACTCCTCCCCGATGGGACCTTTCCGGGGGAAGCGTCACGCCACCGCGGGCCAGGCGCATCTGTCCTTCGGCCAGGGGCGAAACTCCCAGCTCAGCGCGCGTCGAGGCGGGCGGACAGGCGCTTGGGGGCGATCAGGCGGTAGCTCTCCTCGACCAGCTCGGCGAGCTCGTCCCAGTCCTGGTCGACGTCGAGGCGGGCGCCCACCCAGCCCTTGTTCCCCACGTACGCGGGGACGAAGAACCGGTCCGGCGCGGAGGAGACGAGCGCCTCCTGCACCCCGGGGCCGGCCTTGAACATCATCGCGGTGCCGTCCTCGCTGGTCATGACGTAGAGCTTGTCGCGGACCCGGAAGGACGGCGCGGTGTGCCCGCCGAACGGCTTCTCCACCGCCTCGGGCAGCGCCAGACAGATCCTCCGGACCGTGCCGATCACGTCGTCCATGGCCGTCCTTCCAGGTGCTTCTCGAACCAGTGGTGAGCGTACGGCTCGTCGTTGTAGGCCGGCACCTCCCGGTAGCCGGACGACCGGTACAGCGCGATCGCCTCGGTCAGCGCCGCGTTGGTGTCGAGCCGGACGGCCGTGGCCCCGGCCCGCCTGGCCCGGTCCTCCACCTCGGTGAGCAGTCGCCGGGCGAGGCCGAGCCCGCGTGCGGACGGGGCCACCCACAGCCGCTTGATCTCGAACGGCGCGTCGTCGTGGCGCTTCAGCGCGACGCAGCCGACAGGTTCCGTGTGCGACATCGCGACGAGCAGGAGCCCGGCGGGCGGGGTCACCTCCGCGTCCGCGACGGGGAGGCTCTGGCCCGGGTCGAAGCCGCCTGGGAAGCGCGCGTCCAGCTCCTCGGCGTAGCTGAGCAGGCAATACTGGGCCTGGGGGTCGCTCGGGTCGCACTCCTCGATCACCACCTCCGAGGCGGCGAGCAGCCGTTCCACCTCGGCCATCGCGGTGATCAGCCGGTCCCGCTGGTGCTCGGCCAGCGGTGTGAGGATCGATCCGGCGAGCTCGTCGGAGCGCTGGTCGAGCACGCTCCACTCGGCGAGCCCGGCGCCGGTGAGCCGCGCCGTACGGACCCGCCCGTCCGCCTCGCTCGCCACCACGTCGATGAGGCCGTCGGCCTGGAGCGTGCGGAGCAGCCGGCTCAGGTATCCCGAGTCGAGCTCCAGGCGGGAGCGGAGGGCCCGCACGTCGGCGCCGCGGGGGCCGATCTCCCACAGCAGCCGGGCCTGGCCGAGCGGGCGGTCGCGGGTCAGATAGGCGTCGTGCAGGGCGCCCACCCGCTGGGTCACGGTGCGGTTGAAACGCCGCACCCGGGTGATCTGCTCACGGTCCATTCTCTGACCTTAGTCAGAGAATGGACCGTGGCAAGCCGAAACGCTCAGATCGTGAAGCCGCCATCGGCATTGAGGACGGCGCCGGTGATGTAGCGGCCGCCGTCCCCGGCGAGGTGGGCCACCACGGCCGCGATCTCCTCGGGGGCGGCGGCGTACCGGCCCAGTGCGGTGACGCCGGCGATCGCCTCCGCGTTGGGCCCGTCCGCGGGGTTGGCGTCGGTGTCGGTCGGGCCCGGGTTCACCAGGTTGACCGTGATCCCGCGCGGCCCGAGGTCCCGGGCCAGGCCCTTGGTCAGCCCGGTGAGCGCGGTCTTGCTCATCGCGTAGAGCGTGAACCCGGGGAACACGGTCCGCTCGGCCACGTTGCTGCCGATGTTGACGATGCTGCCACCTTCCGTCATGTGCCGCAGC
>WHSL01000070.1 GCA_009380095.1 Streptosporangiales bacterium
ACTAGGCCGTCCGAACGCCCGCCGACCGGCTTCGAGGGCGATCCGGCCACCTGGCGCACTCCGCGCACCCGCACCGGCCGGGCCCCCTATCCTGGGATCATGCCGGTCACCTACGCCTACCTCGGACCCGAGGGCACCTTCACGGAGGCGGCCCTGCGCGCCATGCCCGGCGCGGCGAACGCCACCCGCGTGCCGTTCACCGGCGTGCCCGCCGTCTTCGACGCGCTCCGCGCGGGCACGGCCGACGCCGCCATGGTGCCGCTGGAGAACTCCGTCGAGGGCGGCGTGCCCGCCACGATGGACGAGCTGATCGGCGGCGAGGGCCTGCTGATCACCGCCGAGGTGTTCATCCCGGTCGAGTTCGCCCTGCTGGTGAGGCCCGGCACGGACATGACCGCGATCAAGCGCGTCATCACGCACCCGCACGCCCAGGCGCAGTGCCGCCGCTGGCTCGCCCGCGAGCTGCCCGAGGCCGAGGTGCTGGCCGCGTCCTCCACCGCGGCCGCGGCGATGGCCGTGGCCGAGCCCGGCGCGATCTACGAGGCGGCCATCGCGGCGCCCATCGCCGGCGAGCACTACGGGCTGCGCGCGCTGGTCCGCGGCATCGGCGACCGTGCCGACGCGGTCACCCGGTTCGTCTTCGTGGAGCGTGGCGGCGCGCGGCCGCCGGAGTCCACCGCCGCCGACCGCACGTCCCTGGTGGCGTACATCGCCGACGACCACCCGGGTGCGCTACTGGAGATCCTGCGCGAGTTCTCCGTCCGCGGCGTCAACCTGACCCGCATCGAGTCCCGCCCCACCGGCGACGGGCTCGGCCGGTACTGCTTCTGCATCGACGCCGAGGGCCACGTCGCGGACGCCCGGGTCGGCGAGGCACTGATGGGCCTGCGCCGGGTCTGCGCGGACGTCAAGTTCCTCGGCAGCTACCCGCGCGCCGACGGCCGGCAGGCCGAGGTCCGCCGCGGCACCGCCGATCACGACTTCACGCACGCGCAGGACTGGCTGGAGCGCATCCGCGGCGGCGCTTGAGGAGCGCCTGGGGACAACCGCGTATCACCGTGCGACACTTCCCGCCGTGAGGCCCTCTCTCGGATCGGCAGGTGTGGCGCTATGTCGACGGAACCACAGGCCCAGCTGACGTACTTCTTCTGGCTCCCCGCGGGGAAGGACGAGTTCGGCTTCGGACAGCTGAGCGGTTCTCCGTTCGCGCGCACCGCGTTCTACCGCACCGATCTGGAACGTACGATCTCCGAGCACATCGGCGACCGGGCCGAACTGCTCCGCCGCTCCAACGAGCTCGCCGCCATGACCCCCGCCGGCGTCATGGACCCACGGACGGCGAGCTGGGGCTGCGGAAGCTGCACTACCGCTTCACGTACTGGGTCAACAACCCCGCCCTGGAGCGCCTGCTCGACGGCAACCAGCTCCCCGGTACGGCGATCGTCTTCTCCAACGGCCTCTACATGTGGTCCTTCGACATACCGGAGACGGCCCGGCGGGACAGCGACGACCTGAAGCAGGTCCTCGTCGGGTTCCTGGTCGAGGACTTCATCGAGCGGCATATCCGCACGCTCTTCGACTTCGAGTGGAACGCCGGCAAGAGCGGCGGGCAATATCGCGGCGTGATGACGTACTTCCAGCTCGACCAGCTGTTCAACAGCGTCTTCGACCAGTACGCGCATCCCCACCTGTTCCTGAACGGACGTCCCGGCGACACCGGGGACGATCCCGAACGCCGGCGCGCCGACACCGATCGAATACGCCGGGACTACGACGTCCAGCACCTGATCCGGGCCATCTCCCTATCACGCGCTGCTCGCCAGCAAGCTGCCGCGCCTGCGCTTCCTAGAGAACCTGATCGACGGCTTCTACGACGACAGCCGCCCGGCCCGCGACGTGAAGCCGAACGGTGTGGAGGGCGCGGTCGAATGACACGAGGCCAAGTCCACGCTGCTTGAGGCGCAAACCCAGTTCCAACGGCAGATCGAGGCCATCGACGCCGACCTGCGGACGATCGAGTCGAGCCTGCTGGCCGTACGGTCCGAGCTGACGCTCGCGGAGCTCACCGAGGCCCGTAAGCTCGCGGAGATCGAGGCCGAGGCGCCCCGCAGCGCCGTACTGAAGGACGTCCAGTGGGGACATCTCACCGCCCGGCTGGCGGTGTTCGCGGCGATCATCGGTGGGGCCCGGCTCTACAGCCAGATCATCGACGGATTCACCAACCAGATCTTCTCCGTGGAGTCGTCCCCGGCGTGGGCGCGGGCGCTCGTCATCGTCCTGTGGGTGCTCGGCGTCGTTCGTCTTCTTCGTCCTGATCTTCTATTTCGGGCGCTCCCGGCACTGGGGTCGGCCCGAAGAGGCCGGCGCCGCCGACAGTGAACGCCCGGAGACGCATGTCTTCGACTACAGCTCCCTGTTGATCGACCCGGAGAACCTCGAGGCGAGCATCCGCTGCGTGAACTTCTCGACCTTCCGGGAGATGCCGTCCAGCGGGATCGAGCGCATCAAGTACTCCTTGGAGAGCGCCCGGTCCGCGGAGGGGCTCAGCTACATCCTCGACGTGGAGATCGACCGGCGGGTGGGCAGCGACCGCGCCGAGCGGCTGGTGGGCGTACGGCTCGTCATGCGCCGGGCCCAGGGCGGCCCCTCGGGCGATCTCATGCCGAGCGCCATGCACATCATCGGGTCGTGCATCCAGAGCCTGATCTTCCCCGGCGCTACGGAAGGCGAGATCCGGGCCTTCTTCCGTACGCGCTTCGGCTGGGACTGGCCTCCCACCCAGTCCGGCCCGATCCCGTCCCCGAGCGGTTCCACCGCCCGTACGCCGGGTTAATCCGTGCGACGCCTACGCGTGGTGGCCGATAGCCTTTGAGCGTGATCGACCTGCGCGCTCTACGAGAGGACCCCGACCGGCTTCGTGCTTCGCAGCGTGCCCGCGGCGAGGACGACAAGGTCGTCGACAGGCTGCTCGACCTCGACGAGCGTCGGCGCTCCGCGCTGACCCGCTTCGAGAACCTGCGGGCCGAGCAGAAGACCACCGGCAGGTCGGTGTCCCGATCCTCCGGAGCGGAGCGCGAGGAGCTGCTGGCCCGGGCCAAGGAGCTGTCCACCCAGGTCAAGGCCGCCGAGGCGGAGGCCGAGCGGCTGGCCGAGGAGCTCGACGCCGCGATGGCCGGGGTGCCCAACCTCATCGAGGACGGCGCTCCCGCCGGCGGCGTGGACGACTACGTGGTGCTCGAGGAGGTCGGCACCCCGCCCGCGTTCGACTTCGAGCCGCGCGACCACCTCGAGCTGGGCGAGCTGCTCGGCGCCATCGACACCGAGCGCGGCGCCAAGGTCTCCGGCGCCCGCTTCTACTACCTCACCGGCCCCGGCGCCCGGCTGGAGCTCGGCCTGCTCAACATGGCCATCGCCCAGGCGCTGGAGTATGGGCTCACCCCGATGATCCCGCCGGTGCTGGTCAAGCCGGAGACCATGGCGGGCACCGGCTTCCTCGGCGCGCACGCCGCGGAGGTCTACCACCTGCCCCAGGACGAGCTGTATCTGGTGGGCACGTCGGAGGTGCCGCTGGCCGGCTACCACGCCGACGAGATCCTGGACGGCGCGTCCCTGCCGTTGCGGTACGCGGGCTGGTCGCCCTGCTTCCGGCGCGAGGCGGGCTCGTACGGGAAGGACACCCGCGGCATCATCCGGGTGCACCAGTTCCAGAAGGTCGAGATGTTCACCTACTGCCGCCCCGAGGACGCGCACGAGGAGCACCTCCGCCTGCTGAACTGGGAGAAGGAGATGCTGGCCAAGGTCGAGGTGCCGTACCGCATCATCGACACCGCGGCCGGCGACCTCGGCACCAGCGCCGCCCGGAAGTACGACTGCGAGGCGTGGGTCCCCACCCAGGGCCGCTACCGGGAGCTCACCTCCACGTCGAACTGCACCGAGTTCCAGGCACGGCGGCTCGGCGTGCGGTATCGCGACGCCGACGGCCGGCCGCGGTACGCGGCGACGCTCAACGGCACCCTGGGCACCACCCGGTGGATCGTGGCGATCCTGGAGAACCACCAGCGCGCCGACGGTTCCGTGGTGGTGCCCGCGGCACTCCGCCCGTACGTCGGGCTGGACGTGCTGGAGCCGGTGAACCGTTAGCCCCGTCCGCCGGGAATGTCGCGAACGGGGCCGGTCACACTGGAGGGGAGATGACTACATCGACCCGCCATGTGACTGCTCCCCGACTCGTCGCCACGGACCTCGACGGCACGGTCGTCCGCTCGGACGGCACGATCTCCGCGCGCACCGTCGCCGCCTTCGCCCGGGTGGAGGCGGCCGGTGCCCATTTCGTCCTCGTCACCGGCCGCCCGCCGCGCTGGATCCACCCCGTCGCGGAGTCCTTCGGGCACCGCGGCCTGGCGCTCTGCGCGAACGGCGCGCTCGTCTACGACCTGCACAGCGAGCGGGTCATCCAGTCCCACATGATCCAGCCCGAGGTGCTGGAGAAGCTCGTCGAGCTGCTCCGGGAGGCGATCCCCGGGGTCACGTTCGGGGTGGAGTACGAGGACGGTGTGGCCTTCGAGCACGCCTACGAGCTGGGCCGCTGGAGTGCGGCGGCGGAGAACCTCCGCGCCTCACCCGAGGAGCTGGTGTCCCGGCCGGGCGCCAAGCTGCTGGCCCGGCACCCCACGCTCTGCGCGGACGACCTGCTCGCGGCGGCGCGTCCGGCGGTGGGAGACCTGGCCACGCCCACCCACTCCAACGGCGATCGGCTGCTGGAGCTGAGCGCGGCCGGGGTCAGCAAGGCCAGCGCGCTCGCCGAGCTGAGTGAGGGGCTGGGCATCGCGCCGCACGAGGTGATCGCGTTCGGGGACATGCCGAACGACCTGACGATGCTCGCCTGGGCGGGCACCGCGTACGCGGTCGCGAACGCGCACCCCGAGGTGCTGGCGGCCGTACCGGACCACGCCGCGGCCAACGACGCCGACGGCGTGGCCCAGATCCTCGAACGCCTCTACCCCTGACCCGAGATCCACAAATTGGGGGAAGGGATTTGCAGGGGAACCCGCAGGTCGCGCCCTTAAAATCCTTCCCCCAATTTGTGGGCGGGGGTCACAGGTAGGGGCCGGAGCCGGGGCGTTGGGGGCCTTGGCCCTCCTCGCCGGGCGGGACCATGCCGGGCGGCAGAGCGCGGCGCATGTTCTCCAACTGGGCCCGCGCCGCCATCTGCTGCGCGAACAGCGTCGTCTGGATCCCGTGGAAGAGCCCCTCCAGCCAGCCGACGAGCTGGGCCTGGGCGACCCGCAGCTCCGCCTCGCTCGGCGTGCTGGTGTCAGTGAACGGCAGCGACAGGCGCTCGAGCTCCTCGACGAGCTCCGGCGCCAGGCCGTCCTCCAGCTCCTTGATCGAACTCTCGTGGATCTCCCGCAGCCGGGCACGGCTCGCCTCGTCCAGCGGCGCGGCCCGGACCTCCTCGAGCAGCTGCCGGATCATGCTGCCGATGCGCATGACCTTGGCGGGCTGCTCGACCATCTCTGTGACAGGACGCTCGTCGGACTCCTGGTCGCCCTCACCGTCGCCCTGCCCGGCCTGCACGGCCATGCCGTCCGGCCCGACGACGACGATCTGCGGAGTCCCCTCCTGTTCGTTCTCTGGGTGGCTCATGTCCTCAGTCTCCCTGACTCGGTGGGCGGATCGCACACGAGTGGCGAATCGTTCAAGGCGTGAGCAGAATCTTGCCCACGTGCTCGCTCGCCTCCATCACCCGGTGCGCCTCGGAGGCCTCGGACATCGGCAGCACGCGATCGATGATCGGCCGTACGGACCCGCCCGCCACCAGCGGCCACACGTGCTCGACCACCTCGGACACGATCCGTGCCTTACCCGCGGGCCCGTCCACCTGACGCGGCCGCAGCCTGGCCCCGGACACGCTCAGCCGTTTGCTCTGCACCGCGTCGAGGTCGATCTCGGCCTTCCGGCCGCCCTGCAGCCCGATGATCACCAGACGCCCGTCCACCGCCAGCGACTCGAGGTTGCCGGCGAGGTACTTGGCGCCCATGATGTCCAGGATCACGTCGGCGCCGGCGCCGTCGGTGAGCTCCTTGACCCGGGCGGGGAAGTCCTCCTCGCGGTAGTTGATGCCGCCGTCCGCGCCCAGCTCGCGGCAGCGCTCCAGCTTCTCCGCGCTGCCCGCGGTGACGATCACCCGCGCGCCGCGCGCCTTGGCCAGCTGGATCGCGAACGTGCCGATGCCGCTCGACCCGCCGTGCACCAGCAGGGTCTCGCCCTCGGCGAGGTGTCCCTGCATGAACGCCATGGACCACACGGTGCAGGTCACCTCCGGAAGCGCCGCCGCGTCCACCGTGGACACGCCCGCCGGGACCGGCATGACCTGCCCGGCCGGCACTGCGACCCGCTCCGCGTACCCGCCGCCGGCGAGGAGCGCGCACACCTCGCTGCCCGCCGTGACCCCCGATACGTCGTCACCCACCGCGATCACCCGGCCGGAGCACTCCAGGCCGAGGTACGGCGGGGCGCCGGGAGGCGGCGGGTAGAGGCCCTTGCGCTGCATCACGTCGGGACGGTTCACGCCGGCCGCGGCCACCTCGATGACCACCTCGCCCGGACCGGGCGAGGGATCGGGAACGGTCTCGTAGGAGAGGACCTCGGGGCCGCCTGGCTCGTGGATCTGGATCGCCTGCATGGCCCAACGCTACCGAGATACCGAAAGGGAGATCCGTCGCACTGGCCACATGGGTGTGACGCCGACCCCGTCGGGAGGGCGAACGCTGTGGTTAACGCGGCAATCGCGGGTAACTTAGGCTGGCGATCCGACCCCGCGTACCGGCGTTCCGCCGGAGGGAGAAGCTGGTGGTGAACAAGGATCACGACGACTCGACCGGCGGCGGGTACCGCTCCCTGTCCGAGGAGGAGCCCCGCGCCGACGAGACGCGCGACGAGCCGGGGGATCACGAACGTTCCGGCGGGGATCCGTTCCCGCCGAGCGAGTGGTTCGCCGCGCCGTCCTCGTCCACCGGGGAGTCCGGGGAGTCCGAGGAGCCCGGTGGGGGTGGCGAGCGGGCGCGCGAGCCCGGGCCGTATCCCCCCGTGCCACCGCCCACGTTCGATCACCGTCCGCAGTCGGCGGAGCAGGCCTCACCGTCCCCGCCCCCGGAGCCGCCCGCCGACGAGGTGCCCCGCGACGAGCCGCCCGGCCATGAGCGGGCTGGCGACGAGCCGACAGGCACCGCACCACCGCGCGACGATCCGCCCGGCGCCGCACCGCCGCCGCCCGTCGAGGCGCAGCACGAGCTGTATCCGGCGCCGCTGCCCGGGGAGCCGCTGCCGGAGATAGAGCCGCTTCCCGAGCCGGAGCCGCTGATGCCGCTGGCCGAGCCGTTCCCGGCGCCGGACCCGTACGCGGGCGACACCGGCAACGGACGGCCCGCCGCCCCCTTCGGGCCGTACGCGCCGGAGCCTCCGCCGTATGCACCCGAGTCGGCGCCGTATGCATCGGAGCCCGCGCCGTACGCCCCGGAGCCGCCTGCCGAGTCGGAGCCCCCGGCCCGGCCAGCCGAGCAGGACCCCTACGGGCCCGCCCGGCCCGCCGAGCAGGACCCTCCCGCGGCGTACCGGCAGTCGCCCATGGCGCCGGACCCCTATCCGTTAGAGCCGCAGGACCCGTACCGGCCGCCCGAGCGGCCGCAGCCCCCGCCGACCTACGGCGGCCCGCCGCAGCTCCCCGGCCCGCCGCTGCCCGAGTACGGCGCCTCGCAGGCCCCGGCGCCGCAGGCGTACCCGCCGCCACCCGGCCCGTACCCGCCACCGCAGCGGTCGCCGTACGAGCCGCCGAGCGCGTACCAGCCGGCGCGGCCCGCCTACGAGCCGTCCACCGAGAACGCGGACAGCCTCAGCCCGGCGAACCTGCTCCGCGGCCGCAAGCAGGCACCCGCCGGAGGCTGGCGCCGAGCCGTCTACAAGGCGACCGGCGGGATCGTCCACCCGGGCGAGTCCGCGGAGGAGGCCCGCCGCAGGGAACGGCTGGTACGGCTCCGCACCCCCGTGGTCGGCGGCCACCACCGCGTCGCCGTCATGAGCCTGAAAGGCGGGGTCGGCAAGACCACCACCACGGTCGGCCTCGGCGCGACGCTGGCATCGCTGCGCGGCGACCGGGTGATCGCGGTCGACGCCAACCCCGACCGCGGCACGCTGTCGGACAAGGTCCACCTGGAGACCGCCGCGACCGTACGGGACCTGCTGAACGAGCGGGAACAGATCCAGCGCTACTCGGACGTACGGGCGTTCACCTCACAGTCGGCGAGCCGGCTGGAGATCCTCGCCTCCGACCGCGACCCGGCGGTCTCCGAGGCGTTCAGCGAGGACGACTACCGCCTGGTCGCGGACCTGCTCGAGCACTTCTACTCGATCTGCATCACCGACTGCGGCACCGGCCTGCTGCACTCGGCGATGTCCGGGGTGCTCGGCCTCGCCGACCAGATCGTGCTGGTCAGCTCGCCCTCGGTGGACGGCGCGCGGAGCGCCAGCGCCACCCTGGACTGGCTGGAGGCACACCACTACGGCGACCTGGTGCGCAGCGCCGTGGTGGTGCTGTCCATGGTGCGGCCGCGCAGCAAGAGCTCGGTCGACCTGGACCGCCTGGAGCAGCACTTCCTGGGGCGGACCCGCGCGGTCATCCGGGTGCCGTACGACTCGCACCTGGAGGAGGGGGCCGAACTGGAGCTCGACGAGCTCAACCCGGCCACCCGCGAGTCGTACCTGGAGCTGGCCGCGACGGTCGGGGACGCGTTCGCCTGGCAGCGCTGATCAGAGGGTCGTACGCAGGACCTCCTCGGCGATGGCGGTGACGCCCTCCTTCATCCAGGCCGGGCGCTTCGGCTGCGGACGACCCCGACCGGAACCCCCAGCCCGGGGGTCGCTCGAACTCGTGCTCCGCCTCCTGGGCGGCGGTCCGGTTCGGGCGCGGCGGGGGCGGCTCGTACCGCAGCTGCTCGACCGTCAGCAGGATCGTGGGCCGGTCGTCCTCGTTGTCGTGACCCCACACGCACACGTTCGGCCGTACCGGCGCGTCGGCGTCGCATTCCGCCACGCCGAGCCGGTCGCGCGTGGCCTTCGACACCGCGCCGCAGACGTCTACGTCGCGGGTGAACTCGCCGGGCCGCCAGCGTGCCGACGTGGGGGTGGGCTCGGGCGAGGCGGTGGTCTCGGCGCCGGTATCCGTGCCCGTGCAGCCGCTCAGCACGAGCGTCACCACGAGCGCGGCCGGCGCCGCGCGCCTCAATGCGTCAGCCCGTACATGGCGATCCGCCTCCTGGGCCGCGCGGTAGGCACAGTCGAGCACCTCGTCCTTGGACGGCTCGCCGATGGACCAGCAGCGCACGTGCACCAGCAGGTTGCGCCGCTGGAAGAAGACCTCGCCGTTGACGGAGGAGTCCTTCCGGTAGGTGAAGAAGGCCCGATCGCCGGGGCCCTTCAGCGCGCCCACGATCCGCTCGCCGGGCTCGTCGCCGGCCGATCCGACCTCACGCTCCCGTTCGCCGAAGTAGCGGGCCATGTACTCACGCCCGATGACGTCGCCGCCGGTGCCCATCCGGGAGTCCTTCGCCGAGGCGATCTCCGTCTCCAGGTAGAGGTCGTTCCCGCTTCAATCGCAGGCGTCCGACGTGATGTCCTCGCGCTCGCCCTCGATGATGAACGAGGGCTCCGGCTTCCCGCCGATGGTGGCGAGCCGGGCGTCGCCGAGTCGCCGCAGCGTGGACGGCGAGACGAGCGCGCAGGCCGTGGGCGCCGCCACCGGGGGTTTCTTCGCGGACTCGACCACGTGCGGCGTGCCGTCCGTACGGCCGCCCAGGTGCCTCAGCACGTCCCGCGCGGCGGCCATCGCGGCGCCCTGCGTGGTCTTCTCGGACAGCAGCTTTTCCTTCGCCTCCGGGATGACGTCCTCGTCGTCCTTGGGCGTGTAGTCGGCGCCCGAGTACGCGATGTGCGCCACGACGTTCCCGGTGCGGAACAGGATCGTCGTACGGGTCGAGCGGGAGGGTGATGTTCCCGGTCGGGACCGCCGGTCAGCCGGTCGATGGTGGCGTACGACAGCCCGCACTCGTACGGGAGGTCGGTCACCAGCGGCCCTTGGGGCACAAGGTCGGGGCCGCGCGCGGCCGCGAGTTCGCCGTCGATGACGTCGCCATCACGCACGGCGAAACCGATCACGGTGACGAGGATGATCACGAGTGCCGCGGCCCCCGCCGCGACACCCTTGCGCCGCGCGTGCGCCGGCAGACCTGCCCATCTGGCGGCCCACTGCGCACCCGCGCCTTCCCCGTCTCCCCGTTTCGGCTGTTCTCCCCGTACCCCTGCGCCGGATGGTCCCTCGTCATCCGGCCCCCGTAGGGGCGTCTCTTCGGACATCACGCTCCTCGAGTCGACGATGTCGAGCGGGAGAGTATCGGGTGTTGCGGGGAGAATCGCCAGATTTCGGCGAGAACGCCGAGCCCGATTCCGGCCGGGCCGGGCGAAACGACCGAGGACACTAAGATGAGCGCGTCGAGGAGGGCTCGCATAGTGGCCGAGTGCGACGGTCTTGAAAACCGTTAGGGCGTCCTGCGTCCTCGTGGGTTCGAATCCCACGCCCTCCGCTCACGCAGCAGTTTCGGGGCCCCCTGAACAGCGAAAACTCTGCCAAGCTTCGGTATCCAGAGATGGTTGTCTTGTGCAGGGGTATGCGGCTGAAGGCAGCCATCTGCGGCTGGTCGCGGGCCGCGCTGCCCCAGGACGGGGAGAGCGCGCAGTCGGCGTCTCACCCGGCGCTGGTGGAGGGGAGCCCACGGCCCCCTCGGACGCCGTCACGCTGGCCGGCCGCCGCATCACGCCCCAGCCGAGCCACACCAAGTAGCAGGCCCCCGCGACGGTCAGCGTGGTGAGCACGGTCGCCGAGTTCGCCACGATCACCACCAGACCCGCGACGGCGAGCAGCGTGTAGCCCGCGTAGCCGGCCACCAGCCCGGCGACCGCCGGGACGGAACGCCCCCGCAGGCCCGCCGCGATCGCGTACGCCCAATCCGCACCGGGGGTGAACACCAGCAGCAGATCCACGGCCAGGAATGACGCCAGCGTGGTCGCGTCCATGGATCGAGCCCTCTCTTCCCGCCATACGGGAGGAAGGCTAGGTCTGAGAGGGAGAATCATCCCAATGGACGCCGCCGCCGTGAACCACCCACAGGGGCAGCGGCAGCGTGTTGGGCAGCAGTGCCCGGGTGCGACGGTCACTGCCGAAGGACTCCCAAACCGACAGAGCGCCGTTGATCGGGACGGCCAGGTCGAGATTGTTCGAGCAGCGCAGCTGAGCCGTGGGGCACAGCAGGGCCAGCTCGTCCCCCAGCGCGGCGAAGGACGGGAGCACCTGAGGACCGCTGCCGCCGGCGCCGTGCAGGACGATCAGTGCGCCGAGCGGGCGGTCGGGCACGCGCACCGCCATCTCTGTGCGATTGCCGCGGCCGTCCCACAACTCGACCGTGCCTTCCCACGCCTGCCGGGTGCTCTCTTCCCGCCGCATCAGGAGGGTACGCAGCTCAGAGGGGCCGACGTCAGGTGGCTGGAGGCCGCGGGCGGACATGGCCCGGGCCTGGGCGGGCGTCATCGCGCCCCCACGTCGAAGTCCAGCCGGGCCAGTCGTACGGGCGTCCGGCTCAGCCGCCGTGCCTTGCGTGCGGCCAGCGACAGCACCGCCGGGAGGTCGGCGGCGGGAAGGCAGATCTCCAGGGCGGAGGCGCCTTGGCCGGCGGCCAGGCTCCGTACGGCCGGAGGCGGGCTGGGCAGAGGGCGGCTGAGGAGCAGGCGGTGCCGGTCGAGCACCCAGTGCACCTGCTCCCCCCGCCATGGCGAGGGTGCCGCTGTGCATGCCGTCGCGGGGGGATGCCGGCCCGTGGTGGACCACCTCGGTGAGCGGCAACTGGAAGCGGTGCAGCAGCGGACCATCCGGCCGTAATCGCAGCACGCGCGCCAGCCCGGCCTCGGGCCGATGCAATTCCAGCCAGGCGGCGATCCCGATGTGGCCGGCTGGCGCGCCAGGTCTCGCAGGGCGAAGGCCACCTGCACGGCGGCGCCGCCACCGCGCGCGGCCGGGTCCACGAAGACCCCCTTGAGCAGCAGGCGCCCTCCCCAGCGTAGGCCGCGGTGCACGGCGAGCAACTGGCCCGGTTCCTTCTCCAGACCGGCCCACAGGTAGTCGTCGCAGGCCAGCTCCCTGGCCAGGATGGAAGGGGTGAGGTCTTCCACCTTGGCCAGCCCCAGGACCTGCGCGGCATCGGCTGGGACCAGCCGTCGGCTCCTCATGGGCTGGAACGCTGTCGGCTCAGGGCGAAGCCGGGCGCGCCATGACCGTCTACGGGCGGCAGGAGGCCTGGGAGGACTCGCCCGCCGGCTGGCCGGTCGGGTGGGGTCCGGACGACGATCAGTACCGGACGAACGGACGGCCCATCGCCCAGTGGCCGCGGCTGGAGGCCGGGCACTCCGACAACCTCGCCGGGGGCTGATCCGTCGGACGCCGAAGGCCTCGGGGTATTCGATGACGCCCGAGGGGGGCGGGCTTGGACGGGTCCAGGGTCAGGGCCGGCAGCGCCTCGTCCGGGACCCCGAACGTCGAATCCCATGCCCATGCCCTCCGCCTGTAGCCGACGGCGGGAGTGCATCCCCCTTAACCGTGGCGACCGAAATCAGGGAGCATGCATGCCATGGAGGCGTTTGGCGGGGTGCTTCGCGCTCGTCGCCTCAGTCGCGGGCTGACGCAGGAGGAGCTCTCGCGGCTGGCGGGGGTGAGCGTCCGGGCGGTACGTGACATCGAGCACGGCCGGGTCCGGCGGCCACGCAAGGACTCGGTCCGCCGGCTGGCCGCGGCGGTCGGCCTGGATCCCGCCGCGGCCGCAGGGCCCGCGGATCTTCTGGAGATCAAGCTGCTGGGCCCGCTGACCGTGCATCACGCCGGCGGACCCGTGGACCTCGGGCCGCCGCGGCAGCGCTGCGTACTCGGTCTGCTCGGCCTACGGCCGAACACGGTGGTGGGGCGGGACGAGATCATCGACGTACTGTGGGGCGCGCATCCCCCGGCGACGTCGCGGAACATGGTGCACGCGTACGTTTCCCGGCTCCGCCGGCTCATACCGCCACGGAAGGGCATCTCGCCGATCGCCGGCGGCGACGGCGGCGGATACCGCCTCATCGTGGACAGCGACCAGCTCGACCTGTTGCGATTCGACGAGCTCGTCGCCCAGGCCGCGGCGGATCCGGAGTCGGCGCTGGACCTCTACGCCCAGGCGCTGGCGTGCTGGCGCGGGCCGGTGCTGTCCGACCTGACCGCGCGGCTGCGGCGGCATCCGGCCGCGGTGGCCCTGGCCCGGCGCCGCGTCGACGCGGTGCTCGCCTACGCCGACCTCGCGATCGCCGCCGGCCTGCACCAGCGGGCGGAGGAGCAACGCCGGGCGCTGACCGTGGAGGAGCCGCTGCACGAGGGCGCGCACGCCCGCCTCATGCTCGCCCTGGCCGGCTCCGGGCGGCGAGCGGCCGCGCTGGACCTGTTCGCCGAGGTACGCGGCCGGCTGGTGGAGGAGCTCGGGCTCGAGCCCGGGCCGGAGCTGCGCGACGTACAGGCCCGGGTGCTGCGCGGTAAGTCGCCGCTCGTCGGCGCACGGCCGGTCCCCGCCCAGCTGCCGGCCGACGTGGTGGGGTTCACCGGCCGTACGGATCACCTGGCCCGGCTGGACGGCCTGCTGTCCACGACCGGTGCGGTGGTGATCACGACGATCGCCGGCATGGCCGGGGTCGGTAAGACCGCACTGGCCGTCCATTGGGCGCACCGCGTGGCCGAGCGCTTCGCCGGCGGGCAGCTGTACGTCGACCTCCAGGGTCACACGTCGGGCCCGCCGGTCCGGCCGCTGCAGGCGCTGGCCGGATTGCTGCGCGCGCTCGGCGTACCGGCCGACGCGGTGCCGGTCGAGCTGGACGAGGCCGCGACGCTGTACCGGTCACTCCTGGCCGGACGCCGGATGCTGGTGGTGCTGGACAACGCCGCGAACGCCGAACTGGTCCGCCCGCTGCTGCCCGGCAGTCCAGGATCCCTGGTGCTCCTCACCAGCCGCGACCGGCTGACCGGCCTGGTGGCCACCCATGGCGTGCACCGGCTCACGCTGGGCGTGCTCACCCCGGCGGAGTCGGTCGCCCTACTGGCCCGGATGCTGGGTGCGGACCGGGTGAACCGCGAGCCCGAGGCCGCCGCGGAGCTGACCCGGATCTGCGGCCGGCTGCCGCTGGCGCTGCGGATCGCCGCGGCCAACCTGACCGATCGTCCCGCGCGCTCCATCGCCGACCACGTCGCCGGGCTGCGCACCGACGACCGGCTGTCCGAACTGGCCGTGGACGACGATCCGCAGGTCGCGGTCCGCGTCGCGTTCGACCGGTCGTACGCGCGGCTGAGCCCGGACGTACGGCGGATGTTCCGGCAGCTGGGCCTGGCGCCAGGCGCGGACCTCGGCCTGCCGGGCGCCGCGGCGCTGGCCGGCCGCCCGCCCGAGCAGGTGGCGAAGTGGCTGGGCCGGCTGGTCGACGCGCATCTCCTCGAGGAGCGCGGCCCCGGCCGCTACGCCCTGCACGATCTGCTCCGGCTGTACGCCCAGGAGCGCGGCGAGCACGAGGACGGTCCGGGGCAGCGCGCCGCGGCGCTGGACCGGCTGCTCGACTGGTATCTCGGCACGGCCGACCGGGCCGCCGCGCTGCTCTACCCGGGCGTGCTGCGCCTGCCCCTGCCCGCGATGGAGCCCGCGCCGGCGGTGGAGTTCGGCACGGCCGCGGTGGCGGTGGCGTGGCTGGACACCGAGCTGGGCAACCTGATCGCCGCCGCACGGCACGCCGCCGAGCACGGCCCGCACCGTACGGCCTGGCTGCTCGCCGACTCGCTGCGCGGCTACTTCTGGCTGCGCCGGAGCACCGTGGAGTGGCTGGCGATCGCGGGCGCCGCCCGGTCCGCGGCGGACCGCGCGGGCGACGTACGGGCCCAGGCCGCGGCGGAGCTCGGCCTGGGCGGGGCCTACCAGGGCGCGAGCCGCTATCCGGAGGCGATCGAGCACTACTCCGCCGGGCTGGCCCTGGCCCGTCAGGCCGGCTGGACGGGCGGGCAGGGGCTCGCGCTCGGCAGCCTCGGCATGGCGTACTGGTGGTCCGGCGACCTCTGGGAGGCGGCCGAGCATCACACCCAGGCGTTGAGCCTGCACCGGCAGGCCGACCGGCACGGCGGCGCGAACTCGCTCCTCAACCTGGGCCTCGTGAAGCGGGATCTGGGCCGGCTGGACGAGGCCGTCGGCCACCTGAACGAGTCGCTGACCCTGCACCGCGCCACCGGCACGCGCGACGGGGAGGCCCACGTGCTCGGCACGCTGGGCGAGATCGACCTTGATCGGGGCGACCTCGACCGCGCCCGGCGGCACCTCGACGAAGCGCTGGCCCTGCACCGGGAGGTCGGCGACCGCTTCGGCGAGGCGTACGTGCTGGGCACCATGGCCGGGGTGCATCGCGACGCCGGCCGGTCCGGGCAGGCGCTCGAGCTCGCGCGGACCGCGCTGAAGCTCGTGAGCGAGATCGGCAACCGGTCCGCCGAGGCCAGGACCCGCAACATCCTGGGCAGCGTCCTGCTGCGGCTCGGCGACCGCGGGGAGGCCGCGGAGCAGCACCGGCAGGCCCTGGACCTGGCCCGCCGGACGACCACCAAGACCGCCGAGGTGGGCGCGCTGCTCGGCCTGGCGGCCGTGCACTCCGACCGGCCGGATGAGTCGCGCGATTACGCGGAACAGGCCCACGCCCTGCGGGCGTCCATCCGGCAGGACTGACCGCGGTCGCACGGTTTCTGCCGCCCGCTTCTGCCGGTCGGACCGCCCGCGGCGGCCCGACCTGCCCGCTTTCGCGCAGTTGACCAAGGGTTTGCGCGGCCCGAGTTTCACCGGTCGTAGGGTCAGAAACAATTCATCACTCGCACTAATACCACTGATAATGTGATCGCTATTCCGCGCATAAGGGCTCGGTAACGCGATTGACGTGAACACATTCCTGTCGAAGGAGAGCATCGTGACCGCTACCTACACCTTCGACGTCTTTTCCAGCCTCGACGGCTTCGGCGCCCACAGCGGCGACTGGGGCGGCTACTGGGGCAAGCAGGGCCCCGAGTTTCTCGACTGCCGCCTCGCCCAGTACGGCGAGGAGCAGCGAATGGTCTACGGGGCCAACACCTTTCGGGCGTTCGCAGGAATGCTGGCCTCCAGCGCCGAGGGGGACGAGGTGCGTGACCCGTGGGTCACCCGGATGAGGAACCTGCCCACAACGGTGGTGTCGACCACACTCGAGGGCCCTCTCGACTGGCCGGACGCGACCGTTGCGAGCGGCGACGCCGTCGACGTCGTCGCCAGGCTCAAGGAGGAGTCCGAGGTGCCGTTGCGCTCGCACGGCAGCCTGTCGATGAACCGGGCGCTGATGGCCGCCGGCCTGGTCGACCGCGTCCAGGTGACGCTCTTCCCCGTGATCACCGGTCAGACCGGACTGGACCCGATCTTCCAGGGTGCCGCCGACTTCGACCTCGAGCTGATCGAGAGCCGGACGCTCGACGGCCACACCCAGGAGCTCGTCTACCGGCCCACCCCGCATGCCTGAGTCCATGACGAACACGCCGGAGGACACCATGACCTCGCCGGACGACCCGACCACCGCGCTGCCCGGCCGCCCGCCCGTGGTCGACCTGGCCACCTGGCAGGCGGCCCGAGACGAGCTTCTGGTCCGCGAGAAGGCCCACACCCGCGAGGGCGACGCCATCGCCGCGGCCCGCCGCCGGCTACCGATGGTCGAGTTCGACGGGACGGTCGAGGTCGTCGGACGCGACGGCCCGGTCCCGTTCCTGGACCTGTTCCAGGGCCGCGACGAGCTCGTGGTCTACAAGCACATGTGGTACGACGGCGCGCCGTACCAGGGGCAGTGCGAGGGCTGCACCACCACGCCCTGGCACATGAAGGACGCCGTCTACCTGAACGCCCGCGGCGTCTTGTTCGCCGTCCTGACCACGGGCCCGTGGGACGAGGTGGCCCCCTACGTCGAGTTCATGGGCTACACCCAGCCCTGGTACTCGGTGCGCGGCGTCGAGGCACCGGTCGGCGACAGCATGGGTTCCATCACCTGCTTCCTGCGCGACGGCGACCGCGCGTTCCTCACCTACTCCACGACGGGCCGTGGCAACGAGCGGATCAACGGGTCCTTGGGCCTGCTCGACATGACGCCGTACGGCCGCCGCGAGGCATGGGAGGACAACCCCGAGGGCTGGCCCGAGGGGCGAACCTTCCAACCCGAGGGAGGACGGCCGAACGGCTCCTGCTGGTACTGGCGCTCGGATGCGGACGGGAATGCCGACTGGGGCCCGACCAGCCGCCCCGTACCGCAGTGGACCCGCCCCGGGGCGACCCCCGTGGAGACCCTTGGCCGGCACGGCCACCACCACTGACGCGCCTTCTCGACGGCTTCCGGTAAAAGGCCTGGCCAGGGTCGGTCACGGACGGTGGACCGACGGCGCCGCCGCCTACAGTCGAAGTGCCGTCTCCCGCCGTCCCCCCGAGGAGATCTCCCTTGTCCACCATCAGTCTGCCCGGCACGCCCACGCGCCGATCCATGTGGACGGAGCTGCGATCGTCGTTCTGGAGGGACGCGCAGGGGTATCAGCGGATGGCGTACGTGGTCGGCGCCGCCCTGATCCTCGTCGGACTCGCGCACGCCGGGATCTGGGCGGTGGTGGGCGGGACGGCGGAGGGGCCGCTGTCGTGGCGCAAGCCGATGACGTTCGGCCTCTCCTTCGGCTTGACCACCCTCACGCTCGGCTGGATCGGCGGCCATCTCCGGGTCCGGCCGTGGGCCGGCTGGATCGTGTCATCCGTCATATGCGTCTCGACCACCCTCGAGGTCCTGTGGGTGACCGTCCAGCGCGCACGCGGCGTGCCCTCGCATTTCAACAACACGACGAGCTTGGACGCAGGGCTTTTCGCCGCCGGAGGCGTGACCATCGGCTTCACCATCTTCGCCATCCTCGTCATGACGATCGCCTTCTTCACCGTCGGCACCGCCCCCGCCGCGATGACCTGGGCGATCCGGGGTGGCCTGGTGGCGCTTCTGGCCGCGCAGGCCATCGGCGTGTGGATGATCGTGTACGGCGGGAGCCTTCTCGGTGCGGACGCGAGCCCGCTCACGCAGTCGATGACCACGTACGGCGCGGCGGGCTCGATGAAGTTCGCCCACGCCGTACCGATGCACGCGATTCAGGTCCTGCCCGGGCTGGCCTGGCTGCTGAGCTTCTCCGGCATGGCGGTGCGCCGGCAGCTTCTCCTGGTGGGGGTGGCCCTCGCCGGGTACGCGGGCCTGTTCGCCGTCGCACTCGGCAGAACCGCCGCGGGGCTGGAGCCGTTCGACCTGGTCAGCGCATCGACGCTGCTCTATCTCATACCCGCCGTACTGCTCGCCGCCAGTGCGGCCGCCGCCGCGACCGGCCTGTTCGACCGCGAGGCGAGACCTCCTCGGGCGACACCTGAACCCTAGGCGCCGCGGAGGACACGGTTCACCGGCCGAGGGTGAGGCCTTACGGGCGGCTGTCGCGTCTGGCTTGTCGGCGGGTTCCCTTGGCCCGCGTCGAGGCGCGCTGTTTGGCCCGTACGGGCTCGGTAGGCGTGCGGCCGAGGCGTTGCGAGGCCGGAGCGGAGGTCCGCGGGGAAGGAGCGGGCTCGTCGGGCCCGGGGCTCTGCCGGGAACGGGCGAGTTGTAGCCGTTCGGCCTTCAGCTCGGCGGCGCTCTGGCGAGCCGCCTTCGCCAGGAACCTGCGGCGCTGCTGCGCGGCGCCGGCACGATGCTCGCGGGAAACGTCGCCGCCGAGGAGGCCGAGCAGCTGGTGGCGGAGGGTGGCCTACACCATCTGAACCCCGCCACCTACTCCTGGGCGCCGGACGCCGGGTCGGTGGTCGCGAGGGCGGCCAGTTCGGTGCGGTTGGCCACGCCGAGTTTGGTGTACGCGTGGGAGAGGTGGGTCTTGACGGTGCTCCGGCTCATGAAGAGCCGGGCCCCGATCTGCGGATTGTTGAGGCCGCCCGCGGCGAGCCTCACCACGCTCAGCTCGGTCGGTGTGAGACTTGCCCAGCCCGCGTCCGGCCGGCCGCGGGCACCTCGGCTGCGCCGTACGTACGCGACCGCCTCGTCGGCGGACATCTGCATACCGGCCGTCCACTCCGTCGCGAACGCCGCACCGAGCTCCTGCCCGAGCCGCGCGACCAGCGCGTCGTACGCGCCCTGCTCCACGACGCCACGGGGGTGACCCATGGCCACGCGGGCCGCGGTACTCGCCGCGAGGGCCCGTACCGCGGCACGCGCGGGCAGCAGCGTGGCGATGGCGTCCAGGCTGTCCACCCAGGAGAGCCGCAGCCCGTGATCGACCCGGAGCGCGAGCGCCTCGTGGTGCAGGTCGAGGTCGTCGTCGAGCCGGGCCCGCGTCGATAACACGTCGGCGAGGACGCGCGGCATGCCGAGCCCGCGCGCCGCCGCCTCCGCGTGGTCCAGCTCTCGCCGGGCGTCGGCGTACCGGCCGGTGCACCGCAGCGCCTCCCCGTACGCCGCCCGCAACCGCGCCGTGAGGTAGGTCGGCTCCGCGTCCTCGACCCGCCGCAGATCGCGTCCGTACCGGCGCAGCGCCCCCTCGAGATCATCGCTCGCCGCCTGGAGCCGTGCCAGGACGAGCGTCATGCCCGGAACGAAGACCACCGCCCCGGCATCCTCCGCGAGCGGCAGCAACGGCCGCATGACCTCGAACGCGGTGTCCACGGAGCCGGATGCGGCGTACGCGGTCGCGAGCGCGCACCGCGCCATCCCGACGCGCAGGTAGTCGCCGAGCGGCTCGGCGCGTTCGAGCGCCTGCTCGGCGAGCCGTCGGGCCTCGGCCGGGCGGCCACAGGCGAGCTCGCTCTCCGACAGGTACGCGAGCGTGCTCGCCTCGATCCCACGATGGCCGAGACCGCCGAGCGCCTCCTCCAGCAGCGGCCGGGCCTCGTCGTGCCGATCCTGCAAGGTCCGGATCATGCCCTGCAGCGCGAGCGGCGCGTGCCTGAAGAGCTCGTCACCGGCGAGCTCGGCGGACCGGATCGCCCGCTCGGCGAGGTCCCACGCGCCATCGAAGTCGGTGTAGAACCGCCCCACCGCGGACAGCGCGAGGCACTGGCCGCGCAGACCCTCGTCACCGACCTCGGTGGCCAGCTCGAGGGCCTGCTGCGCCACGTCGTACTCCAGGTCCAGCGGGCTCGCGGTGTCGACGACGAGCGCGAGCCCGGCGAGCAGCCGCGCCTGCAGCGGCGTACGGTCCCCCGGCGCCCGGCCGATCGCCCGCCGCAGGTACGCGATGCCCTCGTGCCCGTGCGGGCGCAGATGCCACAGCCAGGCCAGCCCGGCGGCGAGGCGCCGGCCCCGGTCCGGGTCGGCGGCGGCCAGCCCCCAGTCGAGCGCGGCCCGCAGGTTGTCGTACTCGCCCTCCACCCGGCTGCGCCAGGCGTCGAGGCCGGCGGGTTCCGGTCCTCCCGTGACGAAGCCGAGGAAGTGCTCGAGGTGGCGGTCACGGGTCGGGCCGGTCTCCCCGGCGTCGCGGAGCCGCTCGGCGGCGTAGGCGCGGACGGTCTCCAGCAGCACGTACCGGGACGCGTCGTCCCGTGTCTCGGCGACGACGAGGGACTTGTCCACGAGCCGGGCGATGCCGCCGAGCACGTCGTCCTGCGCGCAGACCGCCCGCGCGGCCTCGAGATCGAAGCCGGAGGGGAAGACCGCGAGCCGGCGGAACACCGTACGATCCGGCTCGTCCAGCAGGTCGTGGCTCCAGGCGATGGACGCGGCCAGGGTCTGCTGCCGGGCGGCGACCCCGCGCGGGCTGCGGACGAGCAGGCCGAACCGGTCGTCCAGGCCGTGCTCGATCTGCTGCGGGGTGAGCGTACGCACCCAGGCGGCGGCCAGCTCGATGGCGAGCGGGATGCCGTCCAGCCGCGAGCACATCACCCGCGCGGCGGCCTCGCCCGCGCCGTCCAGGTCGAACCGCTCCCGGGCCAGCCGGCCGCGCTCCACGAAGAGCCGGAGCGCCTCGTCCGCGGCCAGCGGCGGCACCCGCCAGACCGCCTCACCCGGCACCGCCAGCGGCTCGCGGCTCGTGGTGAGCACGGATATCCCCGGGCACGAGCGCAGCAGCGCGGCGGCCAGCTTGGCGGCGCCCTCGATGACGTGCTCGCAGTTGTCCAGGCAGATCAGGGCGTCACGGTCGCGCAGCTGCGGGAGCAGTGACCGTACGGCACCGCGTACGGGCTCGACGAGCACGCCGAGCGCCTCCGCGACGAGCTCGGCGACCTGCGCGTCGTCGCCCGCGGCCGCGAGCTCCACCCACCACACCCCGTCCGGATGACGGCCCGCCCGGGTGGAGGCGGCCTGCGCGGCGAGCCGGGTCTTGCCGACGCCCCCGGCGCCGGTCAGCGTCACCAGCCGCGCGTCGTCCAGCAGCGCGTGCACAGCGGCGAGCTCGGCCTGCCTGCCGACGAAGCTGGTGAGCTGGACGGGCAGAGCGGCGAGCAGAGCGCTGGGCGTCATGGCGTGGTCAAGTCTTCCACCGGCCGGTCCGGTCTGACCACCGATCGCGCCGGCCTCGGCCACCTGGCCGATGTTCCAGTACGCCCGCCGGCGGCAGGCTCTCGGACAAGAGATTCCGATCTATCCGGGAGCCCACTCATGGGAAACGTGATCGCCAACATGTCGATGTCCCTCGACGGTTTCGTCGCCGGCCCGAACGACGAGGTGGACCACGTGTTCGCCTGGTACGAGGACGGGCCGGTCACGGTCGAGACGGAGAATCCCGACTTCACCGTCAACATCTCCCCGGAGAGCGCCGAACGCTTCGTCCCGGGCACACTCGCCGCGCTGATCTGCGGGCGCCGGCTGTTCGACATGACGGACGCGTGGGGCGGCAGGCACCCGATGGGCGCGCACGTCTTCGTGGTGACCCACTCCGTGCCGGACGGCTGGCCGCGCGAGGGCGCGCCGTTCACGTTCGTCCACGACGGGGTGGATAGCGCCGTACGGCAGGCCAAGGAGCTGGCCGGTGACGGCGACATCGCCGTCGCCACGCCCACGATCACCCGGCAGTGCCTCGACCTCGGGCTGCTCGACATGATCGCCGTGGACCTCGTACCGGTGATCCTGGGGGCCGGTGTTCCGTTCTTCTCCGAGTTGGCGAAGGCGCCGGTCGAGCTGGAGACCCCGTCCGTCACCGAGGCCAAGGGCGTCACCCACCTGACGTACCGGGTCCGTCGCTGACCCGCCGGAGGCGACATGTCAACGGAACGCCTGCCCGGCCCGCTGGTCGTCTCGGCGGACAACCCGCGCTACTTCACAGTGCCCACGGACGATCCGGCGCGCGCGGTGTACCTCACGGGCTCGCACATCTGGAACAACCTGCACGACGGGCTGGGCCCGGGCGCGGAAGCGCCGGAGCAGCCGGAGCGCATGGACTACGACGCCTATCTCGACCTCCTCGCCGTGCGCGGCCACAACTTCATCCGGCTGTGGCGCTGGGAGCAGTTCAAGTCCCAGGCCGCGGGCCGCTCGTTCCACCTGAACATGAGCCCTCAACCGTGGCCGCGGAGCGGGGCGGGCACGGCACGCGACGGCGGCCCGCGGTTCGACCTGTCCCGATTCGACCCGGCCTTCTTCCTGCGGCTGCGCGAACGGGTCATCGCAGCCGGGGAGCGCGGCATGTATGTGGCCGTGATGCTGTTCGAGGGCTGGGCGCTGCACCTCAGCCCGGCGCCGGACAACGTCGCGGGGCACCCGTTCCACGCGGATAACAACGTCAACGGCATCGGGATCACCTCGATCCTCGACCACCAGGTGCTGCCCCTCGACCCCGCCGTCCATGCGGTGCAGGAGGCGTACATCCGGCAGGTCGTCGACACCGTGCACGATCTGCCCAACGTGCTGTACGAGGTCTCCAACGAGTCGTGCGGCGGTGGCCCGGTCGGCCCGGAGGTGGCCGGCATGCTGGGCATCCCCGAGGACACCGAGTGGGGCGACTCGACCGGCTGGCAGTACTGGGTGATCGACTTCGTGAAGCGGTACGAGACGGAGCGAGGCCACCACCCGCGCCCTATCGGCATGACCATGCAGTACCCGGTGGCCGACCAGACGCAGGTCAACGCGCCGCTCCTGGAGGGTCCGGCCGACTGGATCTCACCCGGCTACGACGAGGAGAACGCTTTTCCCGCCGTGCCGGACGGCCCTCCGTCACGCTGGCTGGACGATCCGCCACCCGCCGACGGCCGGAAGGTGCTGATCAGCGACACCGACCACTTCGCGCCGGGGGGTGGCGACGCGCTGTGGGTGTGGAAGGCGTTCCTGCGCGGCCATAACCCGATCCTGATGGACTTCGGCCTCATCGACGGCGTCCCTAAACCGGACGCCCCGCCCACCGCCCCCTTCGAACCGGCCCGCCACGCGATGGGCGACACCCGGCGCCACGCCGAGCGGATCGACCTGCTCGGCATGACACCCAGCGGCGAGCTCAGCAGCACCGGCTACGCACTCGCCCGCCCCGGCGAGGAGTACCTCATCCTGCAGCCGAGCGACAAGGGCGAGCCGTTCACCGCGACCCTCGCCGCCGGCACCTACTCGGCCGGCTGGTACGCCATCACCACCCGGTCATCCCACCCGGCCGCCGACCTCACCGCTCCGGGCGACGAACCGGCCGACCTCACCCCTCCCGCCGCGATCGAAGGCCCGGCCGTACTCCACCTCAAGCGCACCGGCTGAGCACAGGTACGTCACCCCGAGGCGCCCGGCACGCGTGGTACCTGTGCACTGGCGGAGACGAACGCGGGTCGCCGGGCATGACAATCGCGGCGAAGGGGGCGGCGGCGAACGCCGGTTGCCACGTGCGAAGCGCAAGGGGGAGCCATGCCGTACGTCACGGTCGGCAGCGAGAACAGTGCCGACATCCGCATCCACTACGAGGACCACGGCGCCGGACGGCCGGTGGTGCTCATTTACGGCTATCCCCTGGACGGGAACTCCTGGGAACGGCAGGAGCGCGCCCTGCTCGCCGCCGGCCACCGGGTGATCACCTATGACCGGCGCGGCTTCGGCAAGTCCAGCCAGCCCACCGTCGGGTACGACTACGACACCTTCGCCGCCGACCTCAACACGCTGCTCGAACAGCTGGACTGACCGGCATCGTGCTGGGCGGATTCGGCGAGCCCCAGCACGGCGGCGACGGTTCCGATCGTCACGCGACGACACCCCTGTCACGAAAATTTGGTAACACGCCTGTGTCGCTTCAAGGTAACACAGGTGTGTTACCATACGGCAGTGCCCCGCTTGGTCGATCACGAGCAGCGCCGCGCGGAGATCGGGGCGGCCGCCGTACGCGTGATCCTGCGGCGCGGCCTGGACGGCGTGACGATCAGGGGGATCGCCGCCGAGACGGGGTGGTCGACGGGCTCCCTGCGGCATTACTTTCCCGATCAAGATGCGCTGCGCGGTCATGCCGCGGCGGTCGTGACGCGGACTTTGCGGGAGCGCGTCCATCCACGCCTGTCCCGCCCACGCGATGCCGATTCGGTCGTCGACGGGGTGGCGGCGATCGTCGAAGAGTTCCTCCCGCTCGACGACGTCCGCCGCGAGGAGTACGCCCTGTGGTCCGCGGTCGTCGCGTGGGAACGCGGGCACCTTCTCGAGGGCGGGTCCACGATCTGGAAGGACCAGCGGGCGCTCTACCGCCAATGCGTGGCCGTACTGCTGGGCCACGAGCCGGTGCACGGCATCATCCCGGAGGCGTTCCGGCCCCACGACGACCCGGCCGTGGAGACGGGCGCCGCCCTGCTGCACACCTTCGTCGACGGCCTCGCCTCACAGATCCTCAACACACCCGGCGAAGTGACCCCCGCGCACTCGGCAGACCTCCTCCGCGAATTCCTCCACGTCCTGACAACGCCGACCTCGCGGGGGAGTTAATGGCCGACTCGTCTGTGGCTTCGGACATTGTTTATATAGAAGGCCCGGTCCTGGCGATCGTCCTGCTCGTTTTCGTGTTCGTGTTCGTTGCGAAGAGCGATAGTTTTGGTTTGTCGGCACCGGCGTTATTGTGGTCCTGGTGTCGGCTCTCTTCATATTCTTTTCGTGGAGTTCTCTGGCGGATTATCCGGCGGCATATCGAGGCGGTGATCGTCCGCTCAGCAAAGTGCAGGGTACGGGCCTGTATGAGGCGTGGACCCTGGGTCCTGGAGCGCGCGTGAGCACTGATTTCGACCTCGACAGGGCCTCCGATGTCGAATCGTTCGCGGGCGAGCTGTCGCTGGGGTACGGCTGCCCGACAGCCAGAGTTTCTTGGCGTATCTACGTGGATGGAACCCTTCTGGAGTTGGGGACGTTTCGTGAAGGTCAAGAGCGCGACCTCACGGATGAGGCCGTACGGCTGAGTCGACCTCCCACCAGCGTGAGGTTGGCCGCGACTCGCCTTGATTCCTCCGATTGTGAGCCGGAGT
>WHSL01000113.1 GCA_009380095.1 Streptosporangiales bacterium
GCGGCCGGGTGCACCGACGTGGAGTACGACCTGGGTACGGGCCGGCGGGCGCGCCGGGGGCGGGGGACGATCGCCGCGCTGCGCGAGGCCGTACCCGACGCCGAGGCCGCGCACGTGGTGAACAACAACGCGGCGGCGCTGGTGCTGGCCGCGACCGCGCTGGCCGGGATCGGCGGGCAGATCGTGGTCAGCCGCGGGGAGCTGGTGGAGATCGGGGACGGGTTCCGCATCCCCGAACTGCTGGAGGGCACCGGGGCCGAGCTCGTCGAGGTCGGGACCACGAACCGGACCTCGGCGGCGGACTACGCCGCGGCGATCGGGCCGCGTACCGGCTTCCTGCTCAAGGTGCATCCGTCCAACTTCCGGGTCGAGGGCTTCACGTCGGAGGCGACGGTCGCGGAGCTGTCCGCGCTGGGGCCTCCGGTGGTCGCCGACATCGGCTCCGGCCTGCTCCGGCCCCACCCGGCGCTCCCGGACGAGCCGGACGCCGCGACGATGCTGCGGCATGGGGCCGCGCTCGTCACCGCCTCCGGCGACAAGCTGCTCGGGGGGCCGCAGGCCGGGTTGATGCTCGGTACGGAACCCGTGGTCGAGCGCTGCCGCCGCCACCCGGTGGCGCGCGCGCTGCGGGTCGACAAGCTCACGCTCGCCGCGCTCGAGGCCACCTTGCGCGGCCCGGCCACCCCTACCGCGGACGGCCTCGCCGTACGGGTGGAGGATCTCGCCGACCGTGCGAAGCGCCTGGCCGGGGGGCTGGCGGCGCGGGGCGTGCCGGCCGAGGCGGTGCCCAGCTCGGCCGCGGTCGGCGGCGGCGGCGCCCCCGGCGTCGAGCTGCCCAGCGCCGCCGTCGCCCTGCCCGAGGAGTACGCCGAAAAGCTGCGCCGGGGGAGCCCCGCGGTGGTCGGCCGCGTGGAGGCGGGCCGCCTCCTGCTCGACCTGCGCTCGGTCGCCCCGGACCAGGACCCGCTGATCGCGACCGCCGTCACCCGCCTGACGGACGCCGGGCACGCGAAGTCCGCCGGGCAGGCGAAGGACGCCGGGCACGTGAACGACCGCGGGCGCGGGTAGGCGTCAGGCGTGGTCACCAGCGTGTACGTCGCCGCCTCCGACGCGGCGAGTGTGAAGTCGGTGGTCGCGCTCGGCCTGATGGAGCTGCTCACCGGGCGGCTCGGCGGCGCGGGCGTGTTCCGGCCGGTGGTGCGGGCGGGGGAGCGCGACCCCGTGGTGGAGCTGCTGCGCGGCCGCTACCCGGTGCCGGGCACGTACGAGGACTCCGTCGGCGTCACGTACGACGACGTGCACGCCGACCCGGAGAACGCGCTGACCACGATCGTGGAGCGCTACCACGCACTGGCCCGGCGGTGCCCCGCGGTGATCGTGGTCGGCACCGACTTCACCGACGTCGGCGCGCCGACCGAGTTCACCTTCAACGCCCGCGTCGCGGTGAACCTGGCGAGCCCGATCCTGCTGGTCGTCAACGGCCTCGGCCGCAGCGGCCACCAGGTGGCGAGCGCGGCCGAGCTGGCCCGTACGGAGCTCACCGCCGCGCACGCCACGGTGCTCGGCGTGATCGCCAACCGGGTGGCGGCCGACGAGGTGCCGGTGGCGAGGCAGGAGCTGTCCGGACTCGGCGTGCCCGCGTACGCGCTCCCGGAGATGCCGCGGCTGATGGCGCCCACGGTGGACGAGCTGATGCGCGCCTGCGACGGCGAACTGCTGCTCGGCGAGGAAACCCAGCTGGGCCGTGAGGCCTCCGGCGTGCTGATCGCCGCGATGACGCTGCCGAACGTGCTCGACCACCTCACCGAGGGCGCGGCGGTGATCACCCCGGGGGATCGGGTGGCGATCCTGCTCGGGCTGCTCGCCGCGCACCGCTCGGGCGCGTTCCCGGCGCTGTCCGCGGTGTTCCTCTCCGGCGGGTTCGCGCCGACGCGGCAGATCGGCCGGCTGGCGGAGGGGCTGGCGCCGCGGCTGCCGGTGATCCTCACGCATCAGGACACGTACGCCACCGCCGGCGCGCTCGCCGCCACCCGCGGCCGGATCACCGCGAACGCCACCGCCAAGATCGCCGACGCGCTCGGCGTGTTCGAGCGGAACGTGAACGCCCGCACGCTGATGGACCGGCTTGAGGTGACCCGCTCGACCGCGGTCACTCCGGTGATGTTCGAGTACGAGCTGGTCGAACGCGCCCGCTCCGCGAGGCGCCGGATCGTCCTCCCCGAGGGCACCGAGGAGCGCATCCTGCGCGCCGCCGACATCCTGCTCAGGCGGGACGTGGCGGACCTGACCCTGCTCGGCGACCCGGAGACCGTCAAGGCGCAGGCGGCCGAGCTCGGCCTGGACCTCTCTGGCGCCGACGTCGTCGACCCGGCCGACGAGGAGCTGCGCGAGCGCTTCGCCGACAAGGCCGTACAGCGCTCGGCCGGCGCGGTCGCCGTCGGCCCGGTGCTGCAGGGCCTGCGGCGGCCGGTCAACGACCTGTCCCGAGGGGCGACCGTGCAGGACATCGTGAACACCGTCGCGATCACGGCGGCACAGGCGCAGGCGCAGCGGCCCGCGGACGACGGGGGGAACGCGTGACGCCGTACGTGCTCGTGATCAACTCCGGGTCCTCGTCCCTCAAGTACCGGCTGCTCGACATGGAAGCCCGCACCCCGGTCGCGCGCGGCAGCGTGGAGCGCATCGGCGAGCGCGAGGGCGGCCACCTGACCCACCACGGCCCGGACGGCACCGACGACCGGGACGCGGACGTCCCCGACCACGAGGCCGGACTCCGCGCCGCGCTCGACGCCTTCGGCACGTACGGCCCGGACCTGAACGCCGCCGGCCTCGCCGCCATCGGCCACCGGGTGGTGCACGGCGGCGACAGGTTCCGCGACCCGGTGCTGCTGGACGACGAGGTGGAACGGGTCATCGACGAGCTCGCGGTGCTGGCGCCGCTGCACAACCCGGCCAACCTGGAGGGCATCCGGGTGGCCCGGCGGCTGTTCCCCGAGGCGCCGCACGTGGCCGTCTTCGATACGGCCTTCCACCAGACGCTGCCGGAACCCGCCTACACGTACGCGGTGCCGGAGCGCTGGCGCACCGAGCTGGGCGTGCGGCGGTACGGGTTCCACGGCACCTCGCACGCGTACGTGTCCCGCGTCGCCGCGGAGACGCTCCGGCTGCCGCTCGCGGAGACCGACCTGATCGTGCTGCACCTCGGCAACGGCGCCAGCGCGGCCGCCATCCACGGCGGCCGCAGCGTCGACACCTCCATGGGCCTGACGCCGCTGGAGGGCCTGGTCATGGGCACCCGGAGCGGGGACCTCGACCCCGAGGTGACGATGTACCTGGAGCGGGTCGTCGGCATGGGCTCCGCGGAGGTGGACCGCGGGCTGAACCGGGAGAGCGGGCTGCTCGGCCTGTGCGGCGACAACGACATGCGCGAGGTGGTCCGGCGGGCGGAGCGCGGGGAGGAGAGCGCCGCCCTCGCGCTGGACGTGTACTGCCATCGGATCCGCAAGTACGTGGGCGCGTACCTCGCCGTGCTCGGCCGGCTCGACGCGCTGATCTTCACCGCGGGGGTGGGGGAGCATTCGGTGGCCGTACGGGCCCGTGCGCTCAGCGGTCTGGAGGGCCTGGGCCTGCGGCTGGACGAGGACCGGAACCGGGAGGCCGTATACGGCGACGAACCGCGCGTCATCTCCCCGGACGACGCGCCGATCGCCGTCCTGGTGGTGCCCACCGACGAGGAGCTGCAGATCGCCGACGAGGCGCTGGGCCTCGTCGGGTAACGGCCTCAGCGCTTGAGCACGTCGTCGATGAACCCGGTGACGTCGGCGAGCACCTCGTCCTTGTTGGTCTCGTTGAAGACCTCGTGCCGCGCCTCGGGGTAGACCCGCTCCCGCAGGTCGGTCCCGGCGACGGCGTCGATCCCGGTACGCGAGTCCACCAGCGGCACCAGCTCGTCCGCCGCGCCGTGCACCCAGAGCGTGGGCAGCGCGCCGAGCCGGCCGCCCGCGTTGATCGTGTCCAGGCAGCGGGCAAGTGCCTGCAGGGTCTGCCGCTTGAACGGCCCGTGCCAGACCAGCGGGTCCGCCTCGTACGCGCGCCCGACCTCGAGGTCGCGGGAGAGCGTGGCGATGTCGATCGGGGTATCGGGGATGACGTCGAGCTCGGCCAGCCGGGTCGGCTCCCAGCGGCCCAGCACCGGGCCGGACAGCACGATCGCGGCGAGGTCGCGGCCGTACCGCTGGGCGTACCGCGCGGCGATCATGCCACCCATGGAGTGGCCGATCAGCACCACGGGCAGCCCCGGGTGCTCGCCCGCGGCGCGCTCGGCCACAGCGTGCACGTCGGTGACGACCTCTTCGAAGTTCTCGATGTAGACCCGGTCGCCGTCGGAGCGGCCGTGGCCCATGTGGTCCGGCCCGTAGACCGCGGCGCCGTGCCGGACCAGCGCGTCCGCCACGTACTCGTACCGCCCGATGTGCTCGCCGTAGCCGTGCACCAGCAGCGCCACGTAGCGGGGGGAGGTGCCGGGCCAGGACCGTACGGAGATCCGGCACCGGGTGCCCGTGAAGTCCCGTACCTGCGACTGCGCCATGCTGTCCGCTCCCTCTCACCCGCCGACGGTCTCGCCGCCACCCTCCGGCATCCGGGCGGATCTTGCAATTGCCGGGAGCGGCCCGGCGGAAACGCGGGCGGGATCAGCCCGCCGCCTGCTCCCGCTCGCGATACCGGCCGGCGATCTGCCGCTCCGCGTCGTCCAGGTACATCCGGAGCTCCCGCTCGGCGATCGCGAACTCGCCGCGCTGCAGGATCGTGGTGAGTTCGCGATTGCGCGCCAGGTACGGCTCGTGGAACTCGCGCGGCGACCCCATCACATCGAAGACGAGCCGCAACTCGGCCAGCAGGTGCCGCATCATCTCGTCCACCCGCGGGCTGCCGCACAGCGCGGCGAGCCCCTGATGGAAGCGGATGTTGGCGGTGCCGACACCGCGCCAGTCGTCGCGCGCCGCGGCCCGCTCGCCGTCGGCCACCGCGGCGTCCAGCGCCGCGATCGCGCCGGGAGCGGCGCCGCCCGCGTGCCGTACGCCCTCGCACTCGAGGATGCGACGCACGTGGAACAGGTCCACGAGGTCGTCGGCGGTGAGCTTGTTGACGAAGACGCCCCGGTTGAACTCGTGCACCAGCAGCCGCTCGTGCGCGAGCAGCCGGAACGCCTCACGCAGCGTGTTGCGGGAGACCTTGGCCGCCTTGCACAGCTCCTCCTCCGGGAGCCGTTCGCCGGGGCGCAGCTCGCCGTTGGTGATCTGCTCGCGCAGCAGGTCGGCGATGCGGGCGGCGGTGCTCGACCGGCCGAGGTCCTGGCGCGCCGCCGCGAACCGGGCGAGCAGCCCGCCCGCCGCCGGGTCGGTCATGTGCCCCCTCGTTCCGCTCGTGACCGTCGCGTCGGGGTCAGCGTAATCCGGGAGGCGCGAAAAATGTAGAGATTGGGGGATTGAAGGATTGTTGAACGAGAAATAGAGTTCGCCGAAAGCCGAAACTCCTCAAGGGACGAGTGCCATGACGGATGCGACAGGCATCAAGGAGCAGGGAGAGACGCGCCGCGGCGCGCTCCTCGGCGCCATGTTCCTGATGGCCACGGCGGCCATCGGCCCCGGGTTCATCACCCAGACCACGGAATTCACCGTCACGCTCGGCGCCGTCTTCGCCTGCGCGATCCTGGTCTCGATCCTCGTCGACATCGCGGTCCAGCTGAACGTCTGGCGGATCGTCGGGGTGAGCGGTAGATACGCACAGGACCTGGGCAACAAGGTGGCCCCGGGAGTCGGTTACGCGCTCGCCGTGCTCATCGCCTTCGGCGGCCTGGTCTTCAACGTCGGCAACGTGGGCGGCACCGCGCTCGGCATGGACGCGCTGTTCGGGCTGGAACCGAAGGCCGGCGGCGTCATCTCCGCCGCCGTCGCCATCGGCATCTTCCTGATCCGCAAGGCCGGCGTCGCGATGGACCGCATCGTCGTCGTGCTGGGCATCGTGATGATCCTCATGACCACGTACGTGGCCGTCGTCTCCGGCCCGCCGGTGGGCGAGGCGCTGACCAACAGCGTGATGCCGCTGCTGGACCCGGACACGGTCCCGTACCTCGCCATCACCACGCTGATCGGCGGCACGGTCGGCGGCTACATCACCTACTCCGGCGCGCACCGCATGGTCGACACCGGCGTCACCGGGGTGGACAACGTCAAGGCCATCTCGCAGAGCTCGGTCACCGGCGTCCTGGTCACCGGCGTCATGCGGGTCCTGCTCTTCCTCGCCATCTTCGGCGTGGTCGCCGGCGGCACCGTGCTCGGCGAGGAGAACCCGGCCCGGGACGCCTTCGGCGCCGCCGCCGGTGAGATCGGCGTCCGCGTGTACGGCATCGTGATCTGGGCCGCGGCCATCACGTCGGTCATCGCGGCCTCGTACACGACGGTCTCGTTCTTCACCACGTTCTCCTCGTGGATCGCCAAGCATCGCAACTGGGTCACGGTCGGCTTCATCGTGCTGACCACGATCATCTTCGTGATCATCGGCCAGGCCCCGGTCACGCTGCTGGTGCTCGCCGGCTCGCTGAACGGCTTGATCCTGCCGGTCGGCTTCGCGGTGCTGCTGTGGGTGGCCGCCAGGCGCCGCGACCTGATGGGCGACTACCGGTACCCGTCCTGGCTGCTCGGCATCGGCGTCCTCGCCTGGCTGCTCACCCTCTACATGGGATGGAACTCCCTCGCCGGCATCGCCGAGCTCTGGTCATGACAGTCTAGAAAGCGACGAACAGCCACAATCACCGCCGGGCAGCGACGAACAGCGACGAACGGCGACGAAATGCTCGGAAGGGAGCGCGAGATGCGTATCGACCTCAACTCCGACCTCGGCGAGGGCTTCGGCCGCTGGGAGCTCGGCGACGACGACGCCCTGCTCTCCGTGGTGACCAGCGCCAACGTGGCGTGCGGATTCCACGCCGGGGACCCTTCCGTGATGCGCCGGACCTGCGAGATCGCGGCCGAGCGCGGTGTGTCCATCGGGGCCCATACCGCGTACCGCGATCTCGCGGGCTTCGGCCGCCGCTTCGTGGACGTGCCGCCCAAGGAGCTTACCAACGACATGCTTTACCAGCTCGGCGCGCTCCGGCAGTTCGCCGAGGCGGCGGGCACCACGGTGAACTACATCAAGCCGCACGGCGCGCTCTACAACACGATCGTGCACCACGAGGAGCAGGCCAAGGCGGTCGTGGAGGCGGTCGTGAAGTACGACCCCACGCTCGTCTGTCTCGGCCTCCCCGGAGCGGCCTGGCTGCGGTACGCGGAGGAAGCGGGCCTTCCCACCCGGCACGAGGCCTTCGCCGACCGCGCGTACAACCCGGACGGCACGCTGGTGTCCCGGCGGCAGCCCGGCTCGGTGCTGCACGACCCGGCCGAGGTGACCGCGCGGTGCGTACGGATGGCCACCGAGGGCGAGATCGTCGCCATCGACGGCAGCGTGATCAAGGCGAACCCCGACTCCATCTGCGTGCACGGCGACAGCCCGGGCGCGGTCGACATGGCCAAGGCCATCCGCGCCGGACTCGACGCGGCGGGCGCCACGGTGGAGCCGTTCGCCATGGAGCCGTCCGCAGAGCACCGGGCCTGAGCGGGGCGTCGGGGTGCGCATCCTGCCCAGCGGTGACGCGGCCGTCCTCGTAGAGGTGGCCGACCTCGACACCGTGCTCGGCCTCTACTCCGCGCTCGCGGCCGCGCCGCCCCCGGGGGTGGTGGACCTGGTGCCCGCCGCCCGCACCCTGATGCTCGTCCTCGACCCCGCCGCGGCGGACCCGGCCGCGGTCGCGGCCGCCGTACGGGCCACCCGGCCCGGTACGGCCGCGCAGCGGGAGACCGAGGTCGTGGAGATCCCCGTCGTGTACGACGGGGCGGACCGCGACGACGTCGCCGGGCTCACCGGGCTGTCCGTGGACGAGATCATCGCCGCGCACACCGAGACCCCGTGGACCGTCGCCTTCGGCGGTTTCATGCCCGGCTTCGGCTACCTGGTCGGCGGCGACCCGCGGCTGCACGTGCCGCGCCGCGCCACCCCGCGGGTACGGGTGCCGGCCGGCGCGGTCGGCCTGGCGGGGGAGTTCAGCGGCGTCTACCCGCTGGAGTCGCCCGGCGGCTGGCAGCTCATCGGCCGCACCGAGGCGCCGATGTGGGACATCGACCGGGACCCGCCGGCGCTGTTCCGCCCCGGCGTCACCGTCCGCTTCGTCGAGAAGGGCCGGTGAACGTGGGGTCCGGCGGAGGGCTCCGGGGGGTCGGCCCCCCGGGCGAGCAGAGCGTCGAGGCCGGCCGGGGCGGCGCTCCCGCCCGGGAAGGTGTGGGGGAGGGCCGGGCATGAGGGCGCTCGAGGTGGTCACGCCGGGGTTCCTGTCGACCGTGCAGGACCTCGGCCGGCCCGGCCGTGCCGCGCTCGGCGTGGGCGCCGCCGGCGCCGCCGACCGGGACGCGCTGAAGCTCGCCAACCGGGCCCTCGGCAACCCCGAGGGTGCCGCCGCCATCGAGGCCACCCTCGGCGGCCTGGTCGTACGGGCCCGCGGCGGCATGTTCGCCGCGGTGACCGGCGCCCCGGTGACGCTCACCGTGAACGGGCGCGGCGAGGGCCCGTACGGCGTGTTCTACCTGCCCGACGGCGCCGAGCTGCGGATGGGCCCGCCGCCCGCCGGGCTCCGCAGCTATCTGGCCGTACGCGGCGGCCTCACCGTGGACGAGGTGCTCGGCTCCCGGTCAACCGACACGTTCGCCGCGCTGGGGCCGCCAGCGCTCGGCCCCGGCGCGGTCCTGCCCGTCGGGCCGCCGCCCGCCGATCCGCCGCTGCTGGACGCGCTCCCGGTGGCGCCGCCCGCCATCGGCGACGTGGAGCTGCGGGTCGTGCTCGGCCCGCGGGACGACTGGTTCACCGCCGAGGCGTTGCACACCTTCCTGACCGAGCCGTACGAGGTCACCAGCGAGCTCGACCGGGTCGGCATACGGCTCGCGGGCACGCCGCTGACCCGTACCCGCGACGGGGAGCTGCCCAGCGAGGGCATGGTCACCGGGGCGCTGCAGGTGCCGCCGTCCGGGCTTCCCGTACTGTTCCTCGCCGACCACCCGCTGACCGGCGGATACCCGGTGATCGCGGTGGTGGCGGCGGCGGACATCGGCCGCGCCGCGCAGGTCCGGCCCGGGCAGCGGCTGCGCTTCCGCGCGCTGCCCCGGTTCCTCGCCCTCGACGCCGCGCTGCGCCGCCGCGGCGCGGAACCCCAGCCCGCTTAGCATCCGTACATCTGGAGGAGGGGCACGATGACGAACCCGCGGATGCCGGCCGATCCCGCCGCGCTGACTCCCGCCGAGGCCAGGGCGCTGTTCCGCGCCGGGCTGAAGGCGCCCACCGCCGGCTGGTCGGCCGGATACACGCAGGCCAACCTGATCGCGGTGCCGCGCGACGCCGCGTACGACTTCCTGCTGTTCGCGCAGCGCAACCCGAAGCCCTGCCCGGTGCTCGACGTGACCGAGCCGGGGGAGACGTCGGCCTCGCTGTTCTCCGGCGACCTGCGCACCGACATCCCCGGCTACGTGGTGTACGAGCACGGCGCGCCGGTCGCCGAGGTCACCGACGTCACGGACCTGTGGCGGGACGACCTCGTCGCGTTCCTGATCGGCTGCAGCTTCACCTTCGAGGACGCGCTGCGCGCCGCCGGGGTGCCCCTGCGGCACATCGAGCAGGGCAGCAACGTGGCCATGTACCGGACGAACCGGCCGTGCCGCGGCGCGGGCTCCATCGAGGGCCCGCTGGTGGTGTCGATGCGCCCCGTCCCGGCCGCTCAGGTCGCGGACGCCGTACGGGTCACCTCGCGGTATCCGGCCGTGCACGGGGCGCCGGTGCACGTCGGGGACCCGGCGGCGCTGGGCATCACCGACCTGGACAGCCCGGACTTCGGCGACCCGGTGGAGGTCCGGGCGGGCGAGGTCCCGGTCTTCTGGGGCTGCGGCGTAACCCCCCAGGCGGCCGTCATGGCCTCCAAATCCGAGTTCGCCATCGGCCACGCCCCCGGCCACATGGCCATCACCGACGCCCACGACACCGACTACCTCGTCCCCTAACAAAGATCAACAAATTGGGGGAAGGATTTGCGACCCCCACCTGCGGTTCTCTCCAAAAAATCCTTCCCCCAATTTGTTGGCCGCTCGGACCAGGAGACCCATGGCCGCCCCCGCTCCCGCCAGCGTCCCGATCGAGGACGCCCCGTTCCGCCGCTTCCACACGTACGCCTCCGTCTGCGCGGCGGGCGGCCGAGAGGCCACCGCGGGTGATTGCCGGCCCCACCGTCACGGCCACCACGACCGTACGAACCCTCGCCACCGCCGGCCCGTGGCCGTGGCCTTAGTGCGAACCTAGGTTCGTTGTTGGCCTAGGTGTGTGACTCGGCTGGCCGTACCCGGCCAAGGTCACACGCGGCGTGTCACCGCATCGCGAGCGACTTCGCGAGCGACCTCACGGCCGGAGTGAGCCGCCGCTGGTGTTCGCGCATCTGGGAGACCGCCTGGCGCGCTACTCGCTGGTGCCGGAACCACGTCGGCGACACCGACCGCGCCTCCAACAGCGGCGTCTCGGCCGCCCGCCAGTGTCCGGCGTGCACGTGGGCTTGTGCCACGTCCATCAGGTGCGCGCCACGGGAGATGCCGATGAGGTCGTCGGGCCTGATCTTCTCGGCCGCGTCGAGCGCAGGTCCCGGCCGGCCGAGGCTCGCGTACGCGTATGTCGCCTGCATGTCGACGAGGGGCGCGGTGAACGCGGTGTGCTGGTAGAGGCGCACCGGCCCCGAGAGCCGTGCGGCGCCCGCGCTGGCCATGCGGAGGTAGTCGCCGGGGTCGCGGTCCTGGGCGACGGTGGGAGCGATCGCGGTGAGCAGCAGCTTGCCCCACAGCGCGAGGTCGAGGTCGTCGCCGTTGCTGAACGACGGCTCGGTGCGCTCGGCCATGCGGGATACCATGTGCTCGGCCTCGACGTAACGCCCCTGGTGGAACAGCGTCCAGCTGTAGCTCGCGTGCAGGATGGCCCATAGCCGCTCGTCGTCGCCCTCGTGCGCGACGGAGATGGCACGCTCGGCGGCGATGATCGCCAGATCCGTACGGCCTATCTGCGTCAGGAGCTACGAGGCGAGGTCATACGTCAACGCCAGCGGCTGGACCGCGCCCGCCGCGCGCTCGGTGTGCGCACGCCGGGCCGCGCCGATCATGAGCGGCAGCCGGGCGAGTAGTTCCGCACCCCAGCGCCCCTCCCAGTACGCCTCCCACGACGTGCGCACACCGCGGCTGAGGTCGTCCACGGCGAGGCGCTCCCCGTCGTCTCCGTCCTCGAACCCCGGCAGGAGTGAGGGGGAGAGGAGCACGTCACGCAGCGCGAGCACCGACCCGCCGTCACGGTCCCCGCCCATCCGGTCGCGCTTGTCGACCAGCTCGGAGATCTCACAGTCGAGCGCCTCGGCCAGCTTGGTGAGCGAGGCCAGGCTGGCGCTCGTACGCGCGTCCTGCTCAAGGTGACGGATCAGGGAGAGCGATATGCCGGAGGCGTCACGCAGCTCCTCCTGCGTCATGGAGCGGTCGACCCGGAGCGCGCGCAACCGCGCGCCGATCGTGTTAGCTTCAGTCAAGGCCCGTACTCCCATGCTGAGACGTAGACACTCCCAGCGTAGGCGTGCGGGCCTCGTCATGACATGGGTTCGCCCCGTCCCTCCTGTCCGGAGGGGCGGGGCGTTGCTGTTCGTTGCGGTAACGGGGGTCACATGGTGGGCTGGCATCGGGTCGCCGGGGTTGACGCTGTTCGTGCGCGCACCGCAGGTACTGCACTGGGCCTGCTCGGGTCCGAATCGCATGGTGGCCTCCGTACGGGGGCCGCCATCCCCTCACCGCTGGCGGCTAGATCCTCTCCAGCACCTTGTGGCGCTGGCTGCCGTGAGGATCCGTCCCCGGACGCAGCGTGTACATAGGGAGGATGGTTACGGTCCCGCCGCTATGGAACCTCGCGTGCGTCCCGTACGACGTGTGGGTGTAGATCGACGGTTCGGGCGGCCGGCTGCGCGGGTATGCCAGGGCGATCTCCCGGCTGCCCTGAGAGAGCAGGACGTGGGTCAGCCATGCCTCCGCCACCGTGATCGGGATCGGCCCGTCGTTGGGCAGCGCGGGCCGGGGAGTCTCCGGGGCCGGCGCCGGGTCGCCCTCGGCGATCTGTTCCGGGTCGGCCCATGCCCCCTGCTGCTCTGGCGACGTGAATACCGCCTGCCAGTAGATGCGCGCGCCGGTCGCGAAGGTCATCACGATTCCAGCCGGCGTGTCGGTGATCCCCTCGTCGGCGAAGCTGGTCACGCCAGTGACCGCGTGTTCTTCCGTGGCCGCCGACGCGACCGCGGCGTGCAGGAACTCGAGGAATCGGGCAGGGCGCATGCCGCCCACCCTAGCGGCGCCGATGATCGATGACAGGCAGCCGCCCCGTCCCCCTTCGGCCTGGAGGAGACGCCTGGGACGAGCCCGACGAAATTCCGCCATAGTCGGCCCACTCAGGCATTGCGTGCTTGTTCATGGCCGCCACCTCAGAAGTTCCCCGTGGACAGCAGCTCGCCGTCCTCGGAGTACACCGTGACGAGGCCGTTGTCGCTTTGGTAGCAGGTGGTGAACGCCGAGGCGATGATCTTCGCGTCGTTCGCGTCCGGCCCGAACAGGTCGCCCTGCAGGTCGGTATGGACCTCGGCGTTGTCGAGGATGTCGTTCCTGGTCTCGACGCCAGTCACCTTGACCACCTTGGCGACGGCCCTGCGTTCGGCCGGGGTGCCGTCCTTCTTGATGCAGTCCTTAAAGGCCTTCGCCTCACTCGGGGCGGGCTTCGTACGGCGCGCCTCGGGCGCCTGGGTCTCGTCCTCGGCCGCCTCGGTGCTTGAGGCCGCGGGGTCGCTCGGGGTGGCGGACGGGTCGACGGCACTGAGTGTGCCCCCGAGAGCGGCGCAGCCCGCGAAGAGGACCAGCGCGGCGACGATGACGCCAAGGCAGCCGAGGAAGGTCGTCTTGAACGGGTTGCTCTCCTTCGGCGCCTGCGGGGGCGGGACCGCGGGGCCGGCCTGCTGCGGGCCCCAGTTGGGAACGGGGCCGGGCTGGCCTCCGTGGGGCTGGTTGTAGGGGTTGGTCATGAGGTCTCCTGACTACGGCCGGGCGGGACGATGTCCCGGCGGATGATGTGACGCGTGCGCAGGCAGGGCGGTTGACGTGGAGACCGCCACTGGCCGCGTACGGAAGGAGGGGAGAGTCGCGGAACCCGAGCCGCCCGGCACCCCTCAGAGCCGGGCGACCCGGAGTTCAGACGGCGCGCCACTCCGCGTCGGTCGCGGGCGCCTCGCTCGTCCGGCCGGAGCCGGGAGTCGTCGCGGGCTCGCCCGGCCGCTCCAGGGCCACGACGAGCCGGGCGACCAGGCGGCGGATCGCCACGACGGCGAGCCATCTTCGCGGGCTCCGGCTCCGGCTTCGGCGCGGGCGCCGCGACCTTGGCCGCCTTGCGCTTCAGAGAGGTCATGCGGCTGCGGGCGCGGCGTACGCTGGCAGTTACTCTGTTGAGGCGCTCCTGGAGCGAGTCGAGGGTGTCGACGGCGGCGAGGAGCTCGGCCAGCTCGAGCAGCTCGGCGCGCAGGTCGGCGGGGGTGGCCTCAGCGGTGAGGGGTTGTGCGGCCATCTTGCTGTCCAAGGTGTGAGGGGTGTTACTTCGCATCACATCCCGCTCGCCGTAGAGACCCGGAACCTCACCCTCGCCGAGGCGGGCTCGGTTCCCTGACGGGCCGCCCGCGCCGGGATATCATTACTGGCCCGGCAGACCTGACAACCCCCCGTCAAAGGTGCTTCGTGCGGCGTGCCCTGGACATTCTCCGTAACTATGTCGATGCGCTCATGGCGCTCACGCTGGCACTCATCGTCAGCGTCCTGGGCTTCTTCGACCTCGTGTCCGGGAAGCTGCTGGACAGCGCGCTGCTCGGCACCATCGCCATCCTCGCCTTCGCGCTGTTCCGGGACCGCTGGCGTAGTGAGGCGGCGGAGACGCGCATCCACCGCATCGCCGCCGACATCGGCCGGCAGGTCCAGCCGCTGCCCGACCAACTCGAACGGGTGCTCGTCCTCGGTGAGATGGTGGACGAGGTACGGGCCGCGCTGGACCGCGACGCCTCGATCCGGGTGATCAAGGGGCCCGAGATCACCGACGCCTTCGTGGAGGCGCGCGAGCACACCGAACGCTGGTTCTACAAGGGCGGTACGGGCACGTACACGCGCGCGGTGACGCTGCCGGAGTGCGTCAAGCACGTGCGGCACGAGCGCGGCCAGATCCAGATCCGACTGGAGATCATCGACCCGACGGACCGCCGGCTCTGCGAGCGGTACGCGACGTACCGCACCACGATCAGCGAAGGCCCGGACCGTACCGGCGAGGTGTGGACCGCGGACCGCGCGCGCAGCGAGTCGTTCGCGACCGTGCTCGCGGCGGCGTGGTATCGGCAGAACTACGGCCACCTCGTCGACGTCGACGTGGCCCTATCCGGCCTCATGACGTCGTACCGCTATGACCTGGCCTCCAGCTGTCTGCTGATCACCTTGGACGACTCGGCGCCCGCGATCCGGGTAGATGCGGGGCAACAGCTCTACGACTACTGGTCCACCGAACTCAGGCTGAGCTTCGACCAGTCGCGGCGCGTCCCCCTGGAGCGCGCGTCCGCGGTGCGGCTCAGCCGCGAGCCCACGGAGGCGGAGGTACGCCGGCTCTTCGCCGAGCTGGATCTGCGCCTGCCGCCCGCCTTCGGTGCCGAGGAGGTGGGCGACATCGTGAGGAGGGCTCTTCATGCCCGGAACCCCTACGGATGAGCTGGCCGAGCTCGGCGCGATGCTGCGGCGCCGAACGGACCCCTCGGCCGCCCTCTCCCGCGCGGTGACGGTCCTCGAGCGGCTCGGCGACGGACGGTACCGGCCGTCCGCGCTGCGGCACCCGCTCGGGTTCATCTACGTCCCCCTGTGGCGCGGCGACGGAGCCGTACTGCGCCTGCACCTGTGGCCCGCCGGGCCGCGGCCCGCGCCGACCACGTCCCCGTACCACGACCACACCTGGGACCTGACCAGCCTGGTGCTCTACGGACGGATCGAGAACCACCTGGTGGAGATCGACGAGGCCGGGCCGGACGCGGCGTACCGGATGTTCGAGATCCACGGCGCCGGCGCGCAGGACGACATCCGCGACACCGGCCGGCTGATACGGCACCGCATCCGCCAGATACAGCGGGTCGGCGCGGGGGAGACCTACACCATGCCCGCGGGCCTGTTCCACGCCACGTACGTCCCCGACGGCCGCCAGGCCGCCACCCTCGTGCTCGCCGAGCGGCGGCTGCGCGCCCCCGAGCACACCATCGGCGACGTCGTCACGGTCTCGCACTCGGTCACCCGGCGGTCCTGCCCCGGGGAGGACGTGGCCGCCTGCGCGGCGGCGATCCTGCGCGCGATGCGGGAACCTGGGAGGGGACGTGGCGCGTCAGGTGAGTCATCGGACTCCGGGAGGAGCACATGACCCAGCAGCGGCTCGACATCGAGCACGCGCGCGCGGTCGCGATCGACGCCGTGGAGGCCGCGGGGGACCTGCTCCGTTCCCGGCTGCTCGGCGCCTTCGACGTGCAGCGCAAGGACGCGGCCGGTGACCTGGTCACGGACCTCGACTTCGCCTCGGAGAACCTGATCATCGGGCGGCTGCGGGCGGAGTTCCCGGGGCATCGCATCGTCGCGGAGGAGTCCGGTGAGCTGCCCGGGGACCACCGCTGGTCGTGGATCGTGGACCCATTGGACGGGACCAATAACGTGGCGATCGGCCTGGCCGATTACTGCGTGGGGGTCGCGCTGGCCGAATACGGCCGCCCGGTGTTGGGTGTCATCCACGAGCCCGCCTCCGCCGCGACCTGGTGGGCGCAGGAGGGGGTCGGCGCGTACGGGCCCGCGGGGAGGCTGCCCCGGCCGCGGACCGGCCTGCCCGGGACGCTGCCCACGCTCGCCTGGGTGCAGGGGCACCCCGTGGGGCGTGAGGACGTACGGGCGACCGCGCTCAAGCTGTCCCTGGAGCGCTCCGCGAAACGGCTGCTGCAGCTGTGGGCGCCGTTGCTCGGGTGGGTGATGCTCGCCCGTGGGGACATCGACGGGGTGATCGGCTACGAGGCGGGCGCGGTCGACCTGTACGCGGGGGCGCTGCTCGCCAAGGAGGCCGGCGTGACGCTGCGGGAGCTGGACGGCGGGCCGTTCGACGATCATGTCGGCACGATGGACCGTACGCGCAGTTTCATCGCGGCGCGGACCGAGGTCCTCGGGCGGCTGGTGCGGGTCGTGGACGACGGTACGGCGCTGCAGGAGCACGTCGGGCGCATCCTCCGGTACGGGGCCGGGCGCAAACTCGTGTGACTTCGCACCCGTGGCTGCCGGACTGTCACCAACGCGCCATAGGGTGAGGGGTGAGGAGGTGCCGCGTGCTTGAGGATGCGTACGGGCGGATCGCGACGGATCTTCGCGTTTCCCTGACAGACCGGTGCAACCTGCGTTGCTCCTACTGCATGCCGCCCGAGGGGCTGGACTGGCTGCCCCGGCCGGAGCTGCTCACCACCGACGAGGTCGTGCGGCTGGTCCGGCTCGCCGTCACCCGGCTGGGCGTCACCGAAGTACGGTTCACCGGCGGCGAGCCGCTGTTGCGCCGCGGCCTGACGGACATCGTGGCCGCGACCGCGGAGCTGCGCCCGCGGCCGCAGGTCTCGCTCACCACCAACGCGATCGGGCTGTCCCGGCTGGCCTCGCCGCTGGCCGAGGCCGGGCTCGACCGGATCAACGTCTCGCTGGACACGCTGCGGCCCGAGGTGTTCGTCAAGCTGGCGCACCGCGACCGGCTCCCCGACGTGCTCGCCGGGCTGGAGGCCGCGGTCGCAGCCGGGCTGATGCCTGTCAAGATCAACGCGGTGCTGATGCGCGGCATCAACGACGACGAGGCGCCCGCGCTGCTCCGCTTCGGCATGGAGCGCGGGTACCAGATCCGCTTCATCGAGCAGATGCCGCTGGACGCGCAACACGGCTGGCGGCGCGACGACATGGTCACCGCCGACGAGATCCTCGGCATGCTGTCCGCCGAGTTCACGCTCGAGGCGGAGACGTCGGAGGAGCGGGGGAGCGCGCCCGCCGAGCTGTTCACCGTGGACGGCGGGCCGTACCAGGTCGGCGTGATCGGTTCGGTCACCCGCCCGTTCTGCGGCGCCTGCGACCGGGTCCGGCTCACCGCCGACGGCCAGGTCCGCAACTGTCTCTTCGCCCGTGAGGAGTCCGACCTCCGCGGCGCCATGCGCGACGGTGCCGACGACGACGAGCTCGTCCGCCGCTGGCGCGCCGCCGTGGCCTCCAAGCTGCCCGGCCACGGCATCGACGACCCCGGCTTCCTCCAGCCGGCCCGCCCCATGTCCGCCATCGGCGGCTGACCCAATGCCACCCCCGCCGCCCACCCACACCGACGCCGTCGACTCCGACCAGCGGCAGCGGCCGATGCGGCTGGGTGGCGGCTGAGCGGAGGGGGTCGTGCGGCGGTTTGATGCGATCGTGCTCGCCGGCGGGCGGGCGCGGCGGATGGCGGGGGCCGACAAGCCGGGCGCCGAGGTCGGCGGGCGTCCGCTGATCGAGCGGGTCGCGGCGGCCGCCGCCGGGGCGGAGCGGCTGATCGTGGCCGGGCCGCCGCGGGCCGGGCTGCCCGGGGCCGTGGTGGTGCGGGAGGACCCGCCTGGGGCGGGGCCCGTACCGGCCCTCGCCGCCGCGCTTCCCGAGGTGCGCGCACCGTGGGTTGCGCTGCTCGCCGGAGATCTCCCCTTCCTCACCGCGGCCGATCTCGCCGCCCTCGACGCCGCCGCGACCGGCGTGGACGGGGCGGTGCTGGTGGACGCGCAAGGACGCGAGCAGTGGCTGATCGGCCTGTGGCGTACGACCCGGCTGCGGGAGGCACTGGGGGCGTACCGCGGCGCCTCGCTCGGAGGCCTCCTCGGGCCGCTCGACCCGCTGCGGGTGCCGGTGGCGGACCTGCGGGGCCGGCCCGCGCCGTGGCTCGACTGCGACACGGCCGACGACCTCGCCACGGCCCGTGCCACTGCCAGTGAGAACTCTCACGCTACGGACACTCTGCCGCCCTCCCGCGACAGGCACGGGGACGACTCTCGCGACTAGCGCCCGAGGCGACTCGGGCGGGCATGGCAGGCCGGGGGCATGCGTGGGTGGCCGGAGAGGGCGCGGAGGCATACGTTGGAGGAGTGAGGATGCCGCGGTTGCGCAAGCGCAGTGAGGTCGTTCACACGGTGACCGACGCTCACCGCCCGATGTCCGA
>WHSL01000182.1 GCA_009380095.1 Streptosporangiales bacterium
CGACTACTCCCCCCGGAGCAGGGCCTAAGTCCTTCCTCCGGCTGATGCCCCATATACCCCGCCGGGGCATATTGGTCGGTCAGTAAGCCAACGGCCGATCACACGACGGGAGTACGGGATGTCGCTGATCGAGGTCATCGACGCCCAGCGCACGATCACGCAGGTCCTCGTACACGAACCCACCGCCTGGATCCTCGGCCAGAGACCGACGGCGGACCCGGCAAATCCACCGCGCTACCTGGTACGCGTCACCGTCCCGGCACCATGGCGCAAGGAGATGAGCGACCACACCGTGGAGATCATCACCGACATTCCGGCCGAGACCGAGCGAGCCGCCGGCCGCGACCCCGAGCGAGTAAGCCGCGAACCACACGCGGTAATCCTCGTAGACGGCATTTCCGAAGGCCGCATCGGAATCCATGGAAGAGCCATGGGCAGCCTAGACCTCACGGAACTCGTCTCCCGCCCCTACCGCAACAAACACCTCCGCCTACCCGGCCCCAGACCCGCCACCGGGCAGACCTCGAGATCGCCGTGGCCGAATACATCGACTGGTACAACAACCGGCGAGTCCACGGCGAACTCAGACACCTCCCACCCGCCGAATACGAAGCACTACACGTCCTGACCGACCCGGTCACCACACCCCTGGAAACCAGCTGACCAACTCTCCACGAAACCCGGGGTTTGACAGTCGGCGTTCTTGTCCTCCATCAGGTAGCGGGCGGTATCGCCGTAGGTTTGCGCGGCGTCGGCGGTCACCAGCGCGCCTTGGATGTCCAGGGGATCCAGCAAGGTATGGACCTGGGTGGTCTCGTTCGTGCCGCCGGGCACCGCGATTTGCCCCAGTGTTACGCCGGTCCGGCCATCACGGCGGTGTGTCATCGCCGAGAACAGCACGGGCCGGCCGGTGTCGTCCCAGGACTCGCACAGGTCTTTGCCGTCCAGGGCGATCGCCCACTGCCTTTCCCGCACGTCCGCGTCCAAGCCGAGCAGGACCGCCGCAGACAAGAAGGTCATCGGTGTCAGTGTCGCATGCTCGGCCGGGTGTTTCGCGAGGGATCCGGCACCCGTTCCTGGCCGTGCTCGGTGTCGCGGTGGTCGTGACGTGGAAGCGTGGGAGCTCCCATGATCACAGACAGAAGGTCATCCTCATTTAGACGTCACGCTCTGCAGTTGTCGCCGATCCGGATACCAGGCGACGATCACCCCAGACCTGCGACTTTGAAATCGCCCTGGCTTCGCCTCCTGCTCTGCTGGGCGCACGGAAAACGTCAATCAACGTATAGGAAACGTGTCACTAATTTGATGCAATGGCGCCCCCAGGGCGCGTGCAATTTCTCCGCTCCTGGCCTGTTATGCGCATAAAGAAAGTTTGACTTCTTGAAATTGGAGCTGAGGTGCTGTCTGGCCCGGGTAGATGACGGGATGCATCCATGCGCCGCCTCGATGCCGCCATGGCGCCGAGGCCGTTTTCAAGGAGACTCCATGAAAAACTCGAAGCTGGCTGTGATCGCGCTAGCCGTGCCCATGGGCGTGTTCGTCGGTGCGGCGCCCGCCGGTGCCGACGAGACGATGAAGCTGCGCGCCGATCTTGCGCCGCTCAACGACTCGGGCGCGCGTGGCACGGCGATGGTGACGGTTCAGGGCACCCGAGTCACCGTCGACATCGAATCGAGCGGGCTGCTGGCCGGCCAGCCGCACGCCCAGCACTTCCACATCGGCGGAAAGCACATGTGCCCTGGTCCAGGCGCCGCCGACGATATCGAGGACGACGACCGCCTCAGCACCACCGAGGGCAAGCCCTTCTACGGCGACATCAAGACGTCGCTGACCACCAAGGGTGACACCTCGCCCGACAGCGGCCTGGCGGTCGACCGTTTCCCCGCCGCAGCCGATGACGGCGGCGTCTCCTACAGCCGTACCTTCGAAGTGCCCAAGGACGTCGCGGCGGCGGTCAGGGCCGGCGATGCGGTGATCGTGCAGCACGGCCTGGACTACAACGACAACGGTAAGTACGACATGGACGGCGGCGGCAAGAGCGACCTGGATCCCAAGCTGCCGGCCGAGGCGACCGACCCCGCCGCGTGCGGGCGGCTCACCGCCGCGCCCACGGGCGGCATGGCCGCGGGCGCCGGCGGTACCGGGGCTCAGGGCCCCGACACGATGCTGCTGGGCACTGGTGCCGCGCTGCTGGCAGTGGCCGGCGCGGGTTTCCTCGGCCGCCGTCGGATGCGCCGGCCGCTGAGGTGATGGGGAACGCCGAGCCAGGCGCGGCCGATGAGCGATGAGCGTCCGCGCCGCAGGGGTGGCCCCCGCGCAATGTGTGCGGCGGCCACCGCCGCGGCCGGGGCAGGGGGCACCCTGCTGATCGCGCTGGCCTTCACCGCAACCGGCGCTGGGCCGCCGGCGCAGCCCGGACACGCCACCAAGGCCCATGCGAGCACCCAAGCCGGAGCGGGCGCAACGCCGAGGGCTCGGCCTTCACACCGGGCCGCCGCGCGGGCGCTGGCGCGCTCTGCGCCGGTGGCGGTGCACATCGAGGCGATCGGCGTCCACGCCGATGAGGTCGTCGGGCTGGGCCTAGGGCCTGGCGGGGCGATCGAGGTGCCCGAGGACTACGGCGTGGTGGGCTGGTATGAGAACGGGCCCTCTCCAGGCGAGGTGGGACCGGCGGTCATCGGTGGTCACCTCGACTCCGACACCGGCCCGGCGGTGTTCTACCGGCTGAGCGAACTGCGGCCCGGAGACGCGGTCGCCGTGGAGCGCGCCGACGGCTCCACGGCGAGGTTCACCGTGTACGCGATCGAGCAGCACCCCAAAGATCACTTCCCGACCGGGCGGGTCTACGGCCCCTCCGGCGGCGATGCCGAACTGCGGCTGATCACGTGCGGTGGCCGGTTCGACGAATCGGCGCAGCGCTACCGGAGCAACATCGTCGCCTACGCACAACGGGCAAGAACGCCCTGACCACCCTCGCGTGATGTCTGGCCCGGTACCGGCTGCGCCCGATTGTCGTACGGGCGGCCCCTCGCGCTGCTGGACGCCCACGCTGCACTCGGTGGGCCGGGCACCGGGCGGGACCTGCACGAGCTTGTCGGGGGCGCGGTGACGCTGCTGCTCGGGACCGGCTGGCTGCCCGCACAGCTGCGGCAGTCGTTGACCTGGGACCGCGGCAAGGAACTGGCCCAACACGCCCAGCCGAAGATCGACACCGGCATCGCCGTCTACATCGCCGGCCCGCACAGTCCCTGGCAGCGCGGCACGAACGAGAACACCAACGGGCGGACCAGCCGATGATGCGGCGGGAGAAGGTGTCGACGACGAACGCGACGTAGACGACGCTGGCCCAGGCGGCGACGTGGGTGAAGTCGGCGACCCAGGGCCGGTTGGGCGCCGCGGCCACGAAGGAGCGGTCGAGCCGGTCCGGGGCTCGGGCCGCTTTCGGGTCGGGCATCGTGGTGATGACCTTCTTGCCGCGCACCGCCCCGGTGATGCCGAGTTCGCGCATCAGGCGTTCCACGGTGCAGCGGGCGGCCGGGTGGCCTCTTCGGTTCAGTTCCCGCCAGATCTTCCGCGCGCCGTAGACGCGGTAGTTGGACGCATGCACCTCCCGGATCAGGTTCTTCAGCCGGGCGTCGGCCACGGTCCGCGGCGCCGGAGCCCGCAGGCGTTTCTTGTGGGCGTAGTAGGTGGAAGGGGGCGATCTTGCAGCCGTGCTCGGTCAGCACGCGGCAGATCGGATCGACACAGCCGAAGCGGCCCCGGTGCTCGTCGATGAACGCTACGAGCGTTGGTGTGGCCGGTCGATCTCGGCCGCGAAGAACCTCGCCGCGGCCTTCAAGATCTCATTGGCCCGCCGCAGCTCGGCGTTCTCCCGCTTCAACGCCTTCAGCTGCGCCGACTCCTCCGAACTCGTCCCCGGCCGCTGCCCAGAATCGATCTCGTCCTGGCGAACCCACTTGCGCAGCGTCTCCCGCGAGCCGATGCCGAGCTTCTTCGCCACCACGGTGATCGCAGCCGACTCCGCCGGATAGTCACCCCGCACCTCAGCGACCATACGCACCGCGCGCCTGCGCAGCTCAGGGGGATCAGAGGAAGGACGAGCCATGACTCAGATCCTTACATCGAATCGAGTCCCCACCGAACCCGGAACGGTTCACCCTGGAGGCCGAAACCATGCGGGAACTTCGCAAGACAGCCCACACCGTCATCACAACGAGCGCAGAACCGAGGGAAGGCGATGTGCCGATCTGTGTGGTACCCCTGAGCGGATTCGAACCGCCGTTACCGCCTTGAGAGGGCGGCGTCCTAGGCCACTAGACGACAGGGGCGCGCTGAACGCACCGCAAATGCTACCGGAGACCGGACATCACTTCGAACCGGCGGCTCAGGGGAGACGGCCGGCGGCGCTGGTGGCGATCGCGGTCAGGTGAGTCCGTACGGTCGGTGCCCGGTCTGCGGGGATCGGGCCCGCGCCGGCCCGCATGATCACGTTGCCGTCCCGGATCACGACGGTGACGGTGGGCCGCCGGCCCTCGCCGAGGAGCAGGTACGCCTCGTCGCCGAGGCCGTCCAGGTCCTCGCCGCCGTCGTCCCCGCGGCCGGCCTTGAACTCCTGCCGGGCCACCTCGGCGCCGGAGCGGAACCGGCTCGCCGGGGTCCACCGCCGGGTCTCCACGGTCAGCGCGGGCCGGCGCCGGCCACCGGAGTCGGCGCGCCAGCGGCAGGCGGCGGACTTCATCGTGCCCGCCGCGGGCTCGGCCGAGCGCCGGTCCACGGCGGACTCGGGAACGAGCGACCGGGCCTCCGCGGCGGTCACGAGGGCGCACGCGTCGACGGGGGTGGTGTGCGGGTCGCCCCGCCAGGCCCGTACGCCGGTCACCGCGATGGTCATCAGTGCCGCCAGAACCATCAGGCCGAGTAGCAGCCGGATACGGGATCGCCGGCGCGTGAGGGATATGCGCGGCCGGGTCATCGGCGCCTCCCGCCGGTGGCGCTGCCGTCAGCGTTTCCGGAACTGCCGTCGGCCCTTTCGGCGGCGCTGCCGTCGTCGTTTCCGGTGGCGCCGCCCTCGGAGCCGCTCGCCGTGCCGTCGCGGGGGGAGCCGTGGGCGCGCGCGGTGCCGAAGTGGCGGGCGGAGGCGTCCTCCAGGGCGAGCCGGTTGAGCGCGAGCAGGGCGCGTTCGAACAGGACCGTACGGGCCACGGCCTGCTCGACCAGGATCTCCCGGGGCGCATCGTCGTCGATCCAGCGGACCTCGTGCGTGGCGAGGTCCTGCGCGACGCCGGCCAGGTACGCGAGCACGCCGGGCGGCATTGGCAGGCCGAGGTCGCGCAACCGCAGCAGTACGGCGGCCAGCTCGTCGCGGTCGGGTGCCCCTGGCTCGACCCGCCACCCGAGGTCGCGCAGGAGCGCGTCGGCGCGGGCTCGTACCTCGGCGTAGCCGGGCTCGGTACGTTCCCGCGCCGCCGGGTCGGAGCCGCTGATCGCGTAGTGCGCCACGCCGAGCATCTCGTGCGGCTCGAGATCCGGGTCGTCGACCGCCTTCAACACCCGGTGGATGGCGGCGAGCGGCACCTCGCCGACCTCGACGAGGGCGCGGATCAAACGCAGCCGGCGGAGGTGGGTCGCGTCGTACCGCGCCTGCGTCGCGGCGGTGGCCTCGCCCTTCGGCAACAGGCCCTCACGGAGGTAGTACTTGATCGTGGCCACCGGCACGCCGCTGCTGCGGCTCAGTTCGGAGATGCGCACACGGCCATCCTTCCCCACTGGACAACTGGATAGCTATAGTATCTAACACTGGGCGGTGAGGCTATCCAATGGAGGGGTCATGGTCGAGTTCACCGTGTGGCACGCGGGCGGCCGCGCGTCGCTCGACGTCGTCGCCGGGGCGGACGGGCGGTGGGTCGCGCCCGGCGCCACCGGGCTGCTCGGGTGGGAGCGCCGTCCGTACGGGTGGTGCCGCGATGCGGCATGCATTCCGTCCGCGGCCGCCGCCGTCGCCGATACGCCGGAGGGCGTGGACCTGCAGGCGTTCGCCCGGCTCACCGGCCACGTGATCGCCGTGGACGGGGCCGAGCGCATGGCGGCCACCGCCGAGGCGGCCCCGGCGGAGCTCGCCTCGGGGATGGCGCCCGACTTCGAGCTCCCCGACGCGACCGGCCGCACGTACCGGCTCAGCGACTTCCGTGGCCGCAAGGTGGCGCTGGTGGCCTGGGCCTCGTGGTGCGGCTGCCGGTACGACCTGCCGGCGTGGCGGGCGTGGCACGACGAGCTCGCCGGGTACGGGTTCACGGTGGTCACCGTGGCCATCGACCGCAGCGCGGCGGACGCCCGGCCGTGGATCGAGGAGGCCGCGCCCACCCACCCGGCGCTGATCGACGCCGATGGGGTGTTCGCGGGGCGGTACGACATCGTCAACGTGCCGACCGTGGTCTGGGTGGACGAGGAGGGAAGGATCGCCCGTCCGCAGGACACGCAGGTGGCGACGGACCTGTTCCGCTCCATGAACGGGCTGGACCCGGAGGTGGCGTACGCGGCGCTGCGCCGCTGGGTGGTGGACGGGGACCCTGGTATCAGCGCCGGCGCCATCGCCCATCACCTGCGGGTTCCCGGGGAGGCGGAGAGCCGCGCCCGTGCCGAGGCGTCGCTCGCCACCGCACTGCTGCGGGCCGGCCGCCGTGACGCGGGCCGCGCCCACCTCGCCGAGGCGGCCCGGCTGGCGCCCGCACGACGTGGTGGTGCGCCGGGGCCTGATGCGGCTTGCCGGCGAGGACCCGTTCGGCGACGCCTACTTCGCCCTCCGCGACGAACTCGAGACCTCCGGCATCCCTGCCTTCGGTGTGGCCGAGGTGCGGCTCGACGGGAACCTTGGGCTCGACGTCCGCCTCCGCAAGTCCGGCGGCTGACCCTCTCGGGGCGCCGAGGGCTCATGTGGCGGCGGGGCCGGGGTGGAGCTACATGGGGCTCCCGCGGCGGAGCGAATCGCTGATGCGTTCGCCGGCCGCCATGACGGCGGCGGCGTGGAGCCGGCCGGGGGACCGGGAGAGCCGTTCGATCGGCCCGGACACCGAGACCGCCGCTATGGTCCGCTTGCCCGGCCCGCGTACGGGCGCCGAGACGGAGGCGACGCCCTGCTCACGCTCGCCGACGCTCTGCGCCCAGCCGCGCCGCCGCACCTGGGCCAGGGCGGCGGCGGTGAACCGGGCGTTGCGCAGTCCGCGGTGCATGCGCTCGGGGTCCTCCCAGGCCAGCAGCACCTGGGCGGCGGAGCCGGCGCTCATCGGCAGCGCGGAGCCGACCGGTACGGTGTCGCGCAGGCCGCTGGCCCTTTCGGCGGCGGCCACGCACACGCGCGCGTCGCCCTGCCGGCGGTAGAGCTGAGCGCTCTCGCCGGTGAGGTCGCGCAGCTGGGTGAGGACGGGCGCCGCGATGGCGAGCAGACGGTCCTCGCCGGCGGCGGCCGCGAGCTCCGACAGACGAGGGCCGAGGACGAAGCGGCCCTGGGTGTCGCGCGACACCACGCGGTGGTGTTCGAGCGCCACGGCCAGCCGGTGCGCGGTGGGCCGCGCCAGGCTGGTGGCCGTCACGAGCTGCGCCAGCGACATCGGCCCCGACTCCAGGGCGTCGAGTACGAGAACCGCTTTGTCAAGGACGCCCACTCCGCTAGAGTTGTCCATGTCTTGATACTGCCGTCTCGCCATCTGAGATGCAAGCCGAGACGCAAGTCAGGACGTGAAGCACACGGAGAAACCCCGAGGAGGCGTCAGGGCCATGGGTCGCACGCTGGCGGAGAAGGTCTGGGAATCGCACGTCGTACGACGTGTCGAGGGTGAGCCCGACCTGCTCTTCATCGATCTTCACCTCATCCATGAGGTGACCAGCCCGCAGGCGTTCGACGGCCTGCGACAGGCGGGACGCCGGGTGCGCCGCACGGATCTCACCCTCGCCACCGAGGACCACAACACCCCCACCCTCGACATCGACAAGCCGATCGCCGACCCCGTCTCGCGCACGCAGATCGAGACGCTGCGCCGCAACTGCGAGGAGTTCGGCGTCCGGCTGCACTCCCTCGGCGACGTCGAGCAGGGCATCGTGCACGTGGTCGGCCCGCAGCTCGGCCTCACCCAGCCGGGCATGACCGTGGTCTGCGGCGACAGCCACACCGCCACGCACGGCGCGTTCGGCGCGCTGGCCTTCGGCATCGGCACCAGCCAGGTGGAGCACGTGCTGGCCACCCAGACGCTGCCGATGGCGCCGTTCAAGACCATGGCCGTCACCGTCGAGGGCGAGCTGGCCGAGGGCGTCACCGCGAAGGACGTGATCCTCGCCGTGATCGCAAAGATCGGCACCGGAGGCGGCCAGGGCTACGTGATCGAGTATCGCGGCGAGGCCATCCGCAAGCTCTCCATGGAGGGCCGGATGACCATCTGCAACATGTCCATCGAGGCCGGCGCCCGGGCCGGCATGGTCGCGCCGGACGAGACGACCTTCGCGTTCGTCGAGGGCCGCGCGCACGCGCCGAAGGGCGCCGACTGGGACGCCGCGGTGGAGTACTGGAGGTCCCTGCGCACCGACGACGACGCGGTCTTCGACAAGGAGGTCGTGATCGACGGCGCCGCCCTGACGCCGCACGTCACCTGGGGCACCAACCCCGGCCAGGGGCTGCCGCTGTCGGAGCGGGTGCCCGACCCGGCGAGCTTCGAGGATCCCTCGGACCGCGGCGCCGCCGAGCGGGCCCTGGAGTACATGGACCTCAAGCCCGGCATGGCGCTGCGCGACATCCGGGTGGACACGGTGTTCCTCGGCTCCTGCACCAACGGCCGCATCGAGGACCTGCGCGCCGCCGCGGGCGTGCTTAAGGGCCGGAAGATCTCCGGTGACCTGCGCATGCTCGTGGTACCCGGCTCCGCGCGGGTGGGCCTGCAGGCCCAAGAGGAGGGCCTCGACGTGATCTTCAAGGAGGCCGGCGCCGAGTGGCGGTACGCGGGCTGCTCCATGTGCCTGGGCATGAACCCCGACCAGCTCTCCCCGGGGGAGCGCAGCGCCTCCACCTCCAACCGCAACTTCGAGGGCCGGCAGGGCAAGGGCGGACGCACGCACCTGGTCTCGCCCCAGGTCGCCGCCGCCACCGCGGTGCTCGGCCACCTCGCCTCGCCTGCCGACCTGCACTGATGCACTGACCAGCGCCCGACCAGGAGTTTTTCCGATGGAGAAGTTCACCGTTCACACCGGGCGCGCCGTGCCGCTGCGGCGCAGCAACGTGGACACCGACCAGATCATCCCCGCGCACTGGCTGAAGAAGGTCACCCGGGACGGGTTCGAGGACGGGCTGTTCGAGGCCTGGCGCAAGGACCCGGAGTTCGTCCTCAACAACCCCGTCCACGACGGCGCCACCATCCTCGTGGCCGGCCCCGACTTCGGCACCGGCTCCTCCCGCGAGCACGCGGTCTGGGCGCTGCAGAACTACGGCTTCAAGGCCGTCATCTCGCCGCGCTTCGCCGACATCTTCCGCGGCAACTCGCTCAAGGGCGGCCTGCTCACCGTGCTGCTGCCGGAGGACGTCGTACTCCGCCTGCAGGACCTGGTGGAGGCCGACCCCGCCACCGAGATCACCGTGGACCTGGTGGAGCGCCGCGTACGCGCCGCCGACGTGGACGTGCCGTTCGAGCTGGACGACTACACGCGCTGGCGGCTGCTGGAGGGCCTGGACGACATCGGGCTCACCCTGCGGCACGCCGACGACATCTCCGCCTTCGAGGAGCGGCGTAAGCCATGGATGCCCGCGACCGCATGAGCGGCTGTACGAGCGGCCAGGAGCCGCAGGAGATCCTCGACGCGCCCGATGCGCCTCCCGAGGAGGCAGGTTTCTATGCCGATCTGGCCCGGCGGCTGCGTGAGGCGCACCGCCGGGCCGCGGCCTTGGACGAGGACGTACGAATTCCGGTCATTCGCCGCCTTCTGATCATCACAGAGGCGGTCAAACGGGACCCGGAACGGGCCTCGGGGCGACTCGATCAGATGCTGGCAGAACTCGAATCGGGGGCATTCGACCCGCCGACACGCTGATTTCCGGCCCTCTGGTGGTTGTATTCCGGCCCTTCAGTCCCCTAATTTCGAGCGAGCAAGGGGGAACCGGAGGAGCTATTCCATGAACAAGCGCGATCTGGTCGACGCGATCTCCGGCCGGGTGGGGGACAAGAAGACCGCCGCCGAAGCCGTCGACGCAATTCTGGACACCATCCAGACCACCGTGGCCAAGGGAGACCGGGTGGCGATCACCGGTTTCGGTGTGTTCGAGAAGGCCGAGCGGGCAGCTCGTACGGCTCGTAACCCGGCAACCGGTGCCGCGATCAAGGTGCCTAAGAGCTCGGTGCCGAAGTTCCGTCCGGGGGCCGACTTCAAGGCGCTGGTGAACGGCGAGAAGAAGTCACCCAGGAAGAAGTGAGTCGGAGATAATTCATCTTCGAACGGGAGCCCGGGACACGATTCGTGTCCCGGGCTTCCGGCTGTACGGGGTGATCCGTCTGTGGATCATTCGCCGGGGATCGGGAACGTGGCCAGCGTCAGATGGTCGATCACGCCGTCCCCGCCGAGCCGGATGTTGACCCGCTGACCCGGCCGTACCAGCAGCAGCCCGCCCGCGTCGAAGGCGGGCGCGCCGAACGCCAGCTCGGTGCCGTCGTCCAGCAGCACGCTGCCGCTGCGGGTCTCCGCGTCGTACTCGCGAACCGTGGCCTGCATGCCCGCGACACTAATCCGCGGCGCCCGCGGGGTCATCCGCCTCGCCGGTGCGTTCGGGCGGCGGGGACGGCTCGAGATCGCGCATCCGGCGCAGCGGCGACAGCAGCGGCGGTACGGCCGCGAGCGCCTCGCCCGCCGCGGCGATCCACATCGCCGTACGGAGCCCGGCCAGCTCGGCGATCACCCCGCCGGCCAGCGCCCCGACCGGCACCACCCCCCAGACCACGAACCGGATCGTCGCGTTCATCCGGCCCAGCATGTGCTGCGGCGTCACGGTCTGCCGGTACGTGATCTGGGCGACGTTGTAGATCATCGAGAAGGCGATGAGACCGAAGCCGCCCACCGCGAAGAACAGCACGCCCCAGCCCGGCTGGGTCAGGGGCAGCGCCACCGGCGTGATCTGGCTTCCGGCCTGACTGACGGCGACGGCGCCGAACAGCAGCCGGTAGTCCGGGTCGCGGCGTAACGCCTCGCTCGGGGTGTCCCGGCCGTCCTGCCCCGCGCTGTTCACCGGCGCATCGTCATCGTCCCTGAGGGCCGGCGCGACCCGATTTCGCCCCCGGCGCAGCTCCTGGCCGGGGTCAGCCGGACTCGGGTACGGAGAG